>NZ_JBSSBR010000044.1:0-18321 GCF_054059035.1 Thermostichus sp. MS-CIW-36 | reverse complement strand
GTCAGGACTTGGGTCATGGTTCTATCATAACTTCCGCATTCCTCCCGACACTGACCCTACGGGTACAGTGCGGGGCTCCTGCGATTTCTAGCTGACCCCGAACTACCCCTTTTTACCTTGAGCTCATTGATTTCCCGGACTAGGCCAAGTCCGGGAATGCTTGCGGAAAGCGGGTTTTGCCGGTTGGTTGGGGAAAGCGGGCGATGAGACTCGAACTCACGACATCCAGCTTGGGAAGCTAGCGTTCTACCACTGAACTACGCCCGCGTAAATCAATCTCAAGTTTAGCAAGCTGAAACCCTTGCTGAATCTAACCTATCACGTTCCCGACCCCTTGAGTAGGTGGGGAGTCGGTGGGCATATTTTGCCCGCAATTTGACCAGCAGGGAATGACGTCGAGAGACAAAGCTATCGTGCATGCTGGGGCAGGGCGAGAGTGGGTTAATCATCTTTCACATGGGATCCCTGGTACAACTGAGGCAGTATTCTGTCTGCGGCCTATGTCCAGCATCCTCCTGCTCTCCGGTAGTCCCAGCACTCCTTCTCGCTCAGAAGCCGTTTTACATCACGCTGCCGGGATCCTGTCCGATCTGGGATTGACCACTCAGTTTGTTTCGGTGCGGGATTTGCCCCCAGAGGATCTGGCACTGGCCAAGTTCGATAGCCCTCAACTCAAGGCAATTCAGCAAAAGGTGGCCCAAGCTACCGGGATCGTCATCTCTGCTCCCGTTTACAAAGCCTCCTATCCAGGTGTGTTGAAGGCACTGCTGGATTTGCTGGATCAAGACGCCTTTACCGGTAAAGTGATTCTCCCCATTGCCACCGGGGGAACCCTGGCCCATCTGCTGGCCATCGACTTTGCGATGAAACCTGTGCTGGCGGTGATGGGGGCAACCCACATCCTGAGAGGGGTTTATATCCTGAGTTCTCAAATTCAGTTGGACGCTGCCGGAACACTACAGCTAGAGGCCGACATCGAGGAACGTCTGCGAGCAGGGCTGCAGGCACTTGCGCAGGCGGTGAAATAGAAGAAATCAGAATTTTGCGGAGACTGGCCGAATACGGGATTGGTGCCCTGGGCCCGGAACCGGTTGCGGCAATCTATTCCGAAAAGTGCATAGGTGATTGCCCAGTCAGGCCCGAGAAGCCGCGGAAGAGCCGACGGCAAGGGATCCCTTTTGCGGGTATGGCCGGATTAAATTTCTATAAATCCCCCAAAAAACCTGCAAAACCGTAAGTTATGATACAGACATAGGATAAATCGTTCATCTCTGCAGTTGGCTCACCGTTGGTTGGGAGCTGTGCAGAGACGGAAGTAGGGGTCTTCCCGAAGGAACGCGCCTCAACTGAATCGCGCCACTCTCTCCGTGGCTTACGGTTCAACAACAACAAACTCAACCCTTCGTTGATGGAGGCGACTTATGAAACTCTCTTTCCGTGGCAACACCTTTGACTACGTTCCCGCGCATACTCAGCTCAGTGATGAGGAGTTGCAAGCTCAGTATCGCGGTCAAACCTTCTGTGTGCACCACACCAGCAAGAAAGCGATGCCTCACCCTCATCAGCCCCTGACCTACCGGGGCGTAAGCTACTGAGGTGAATACTGTTTGCCCTTGTAGGTGAGGTGGGGATCCTCTGGAAATCTCCATAAGGGCTGGATAAAGACTGGGCGGCCCCGTTTGGGGTCGCCTTTTGGGGCAAAACAACTGGAGCAAAACAACACCTCCAGAAGAGATGGCTTAGCCCAGCCAGTTCAGATTCTCAAGCAAGATCGATATCCATCGATATCTTCTCGATATCTTCGTCCGCCAGCTTCTCTCCCCGTCTAGTGACCTGAAGGATTGCGTCGAGGCTGCCTGGGGACAGGTTCTATGTCTTCTGGAGTGGGTTTGCTGGAAGGGTGAGGTGGACCTTGCCAAGGTTGACCTCAAAGGGAGGAGCCAAATCGGTCGCAAGTGCTGGGGGACAGTCAGCAACAGCTGGGCTGTCGGGGGGCCTCAGTGCCCTGAATGCCGGTACCGGGTGCATCGGGACCCAGCCTCAGCCTTGGGAACTGTGCTGGGTGGATTAGAGGTTGTTTTGCGAGCTGGCAGTAGCCAGGGAGGCTGGGGAAGGGAAGCCACCTGTCCAGTCGTTTTGTCGGGGGTTGTAGACCCAGGCAAGTGGCAGGGGGCAGGAATGCCCAGCCGCGAGGTAAGGACTCCGTCCTGCTGACGGGGAGGGAAGCCTGTGCTCTGTCCGCAGGACGAGCGCCGGGAGGATGCCACAGAAGATGGGTGGGTCTGCACCTGCCAACTTGATTCTGAAATGGGAGCGATGCCGAGACAGGGTGCGCTAAGATGAGGTTCCAAGCGATAATGGCCTTAGCAACTTGCCCTACGGGGATCCGCTGCGATGGAAGCGTTTTTCGAGTTTCTCTGGTCGGCTTCGGCCATCTTGCTGGTGATCTTGGTGCTGCTGCACAGCCCTAAGGGGGATGGGTTGGCGGGCATTGGCGGGCAGGCCCAGCTGTTCTCCAGCTCCAAGAGTGCTGAGCAAAACCTCAACCGCATCACCTGGACGGTAGCGACCCTTTTCCTCTCCATCAGCGTGGTGTTGGGGGCGGGCTGGCTCTCGGCAGCCACAGGGCCATAGGGATCCCTTTCCGTGTTGGCGATTTACCTGCATGGATTCGGCTCTGGGCCGCAGTCGGCCAAGGCAACTTTCTTTCGGCAGCGGCTGCAGCAGGTGGGGATCCCTGTTCAGGTGCCTGATCTGAACCAGGACAATTTTGCCCAGCTCACCTTGACCCGCCAGATCCAGCAGGTTTCCAGCCAGCTTGCCGAGATGAACTACCCCCCTGTCACCCTCATCGGCTCTAGCTTGGGGGGCCTGGTGGCTGCTTGGGTTGCCGAACGACAACCTTGCGTGCAGCGCTTGGTGCTCTTGGCGCCGGCTTTTGGCTTTTTAGGCCATTGGCTGCCGCGGCTGGGGGCAGAGGCGGTGGAGACTTGGCAGCGAACCGGACAACTCATGGTGTTTCACTACGGAGAAGGCCGCCCTCTCCCTTTGGAGTACGGCTTTGTTGCCGATGCCCAACGCTACCCGGATGGGGCGTTGCGACGGCCTGTGCCCACCTTGATTGTGCACGGGATCCAAGACGACACCATCCCCATTCAAGCCAGCCGAGACTACGTGGCCCGTCGCCCCTGGGCCCAACTGGTGGCGGTGGAGAGCGACCACGCCCTGACGGATGTGTTGGATCCCATTTGGCAGATCACCAGCCGCTTCTGCGGGTGGGGGATGGAGACGGGGCAGTAGGGTTGTTAAAGGGGATCCCTGTCCCGTGCTTGCCCATTCGCGAAAGCGTCGCGTAGCGATAATGTCTATGCAATCCAAAGTGCTGTGCCTACAACAGGGGAAGGCTGACGTGACTGCCGGCTTGCTCTTCGATATGGACGGGGTGATTGTGGATTCGGAACCAATCCATGCCCGCGCCGGGGCCATTGCCCTGCAACGCTGCCACCTATCCCTGGATTTGGCCCCCATCTCCCTGCAGTTCAAAGGGCGCACCGACCGCGACATGTTCGAGTACCTTGTCCAACACCAGACGGACACCCCACCTGCAGAACGGCCCCTGCTGGTGCAGCGCTTGATCGAGGAAAAGGCCAAGGCTTTTGGCGAGCTGCTGGCAGAGGTACCCCTGGTGCCGGGGGTGCTGGAGTTTTTGGCGGCCAGCCGCCAGCGCTTTTCTGCCCTGGCCGTCACCACTTCGGCCATCCGCCGGGATCAAGCGCAGATTTTCCAGCGCTTCGACCTGCACCGCTGGTTTGACGCGGTGATTACCGCCGAAGACATTCAGCGGGCCAAGCCCGACCCAGAGCCTTACCTGAAAACGGCTGCCGCTGTGGGGTTGGATCCGGCGTTGTGTTGGGTGATTGAAGATTCTACCCATGGGATCCGCGCCGCTAAGGGGGCTGGCTGTTTTGCGGTGGGCCTCACGACGGCTTTCACCGCCGAGGAACTGCGCCACGCCGGGGCAGATGTGGTGGTGGACAGCTTTGCGGAGTTGGCCGCACTCCTGTTCGCGAGAGCGTCGCGTAGCGATAACCTGCCTGTGTAGGGAGCCCAGCCCATTCGCGAGAGCGTCGCGTAGCGATATGCCAGCACCCACTTTTTTGCGGCAGGCCCTGGATCGCTATCCGTTTGCTTCGCGGCGACGGGTGGTGATGGGCAGACAGGGATCCGTGGCCACCAGCCAACCTTTGGCGGCAATGGCGGGCATGGAGATGTTCTGGGCGGGCGGCAATGCTGTGGATGCAGCCGTGGCAATGGCGGTGGCTTTGACGGTGGTGGAGCCAACCTCCAATGGCATTGGCGGCGATGCCTTTGCTCTGGTGTGGGAGGGGGGGGAGGAGGGTCAGCTGTACGGGTTGAATGCTTCCGGTCGCAGCCCAGCCGCCCTGACGCCGGAGCGGTACCGGGACTATGGGCGGATCCCCCCCTACGATTGGTTAGCGGTGACGGTGCCGGGGGCAGTTTCCGCTTGGCAGACCTTGCACCGGCGCTGGGGAAAGCTGCCGTTCGAGCGTCTGTTTGTGCCTGCCCTTCGTCTGGCGCAAGAGGGATTTCCGGTCTCTCCCCGGGTGGCCCAACTGTGGCAGGCGGCGGAGTCCATCTATTTGCCCCTGCCAGATCCCCGCCACGAGGCCTTCAAGGCCGTTTTCTTTCCCCAAGGGCGTGCCCCACGGGCTGGAGAGCGCTGGAGCAGCCCCCTGCATGCTCAAACCCTAGAAGAGATTGCCCGTAGCGGTGGGGAGAGTTTTTACCGGGGGGAGCTGGCGGAGAAGTTGCTGGCTTTCTCGGAGGCCACGGGCGGCTTCCTGTCCCCCGCTGACTTGGCCCAGCACCGGGCCGATTGGGTGGAACCCATCCATACAGATTACCGCGGCTACACCGTCTGGGAGATCCCCCCCAACGGGCAGGGCATTGCCGCTTTGATGGCGCTCAACCTTTTGGAGGGTTTTGAGCTGGGTCGGATCTCCTACGATGCCGGCGAGCGCTATCACCTGCAGATTGAGGCAATGAAGCTGGCCTTTGCCGATGTGAGCCGACAGGTGGCGGATCCGGAGTATGTGCGGGTCAGTCCTGCCCAGATGCTGGATAAGGCTTATGCACAGCGGCGGCGGCAGTTGATCGGGAGGGAGGCGATCCCCCTGGCCCAGCCAGGGCTGCCGGAGGGGGGAACGGTTTACTTGGCTACAGCTGATGGTGAGTTGATGGTGTCTTTGATTCAGTCGAATTTCGATGGCTTCGGCAGTGGTCTGCTGGTTCCGGGCACGGGCATTGCTCTCCACAACCGCGGCACGGGTTTCACCCTGGAGCCCGGCCATCCCAACCAGGTGGGCCCCCGCAAGCGCCCCTACCACACGATCATCCCCGCTTTTCTATCCAGAGAAGGGATCCCCCTCGGCCCTTTTGGTGTCATGGGGGGGGCAATGCAGCCCCAAGGCCATGTGCAGGTGGTGGTGAATTTGGTGGATTACGGCCTGAACCCCCAGGCGGCTCTGGATGCGCCCCGCTGGCGAGTGCTGTGGGATCAGGGGATCCCGCAGGTGGCGCTGGAGAGCACGGTGCCGCCCCAGGTGGTGCGCGAACTCTCCGCCCGCGGCCATGCAGTGCAGGTGGTGGACTCAGAAGAGGATTGCGGTCTTTTCGGCCGGGGACAGATCCTCTTGCGGGATGGGGATCACTTCATTGCGGCTTCCGAACCCCGTGCCGATGGCCTAGCCCTGGCGTGGTAGAGTGCCTAGCTCATCACCATGCCACCATCGATGGCAAAAACCTGTCCCGTGATGTAGGCCGCCGCCGGATCTGCCGCCAAAAAACGCACCAGCCCCGCCACTTCTGCCGGGGATCCCAGTCGCCCCAGGGGGATCTGCGCCAAAATCGG
This sequence comes from Thermostichus sp. MS-CIW-36, assembly GCF_054059035.1. Taxonomy (NCBI): domain Bacteria; kingdom Bacillati; phylum Cyanobacteriota; class Cyanophyceae; order Thermostichales; family Thermostichaceae; genus Thermostichus; species Thermostichus sp. MS-CIW-36. The sequence goes on along the minus strand of NZ_JBSSBR010000044.1, from coordinate 12,389 downwards.
GCCAGGATCCAGTTTTTCGGTCATTTGGGTGGTGATGAACCCCGGTGCCACGGCGTTGACGGTGATGTTGCGGCTGGCCAGCTCGCGAGCTGCTGTCTTGGTGAGGCCCACCACCCCTGCTTTGGCGGCGCTGTAGTTGGCCTGGCCGGCATTGCCCACCAAGCCCACCACCGAGGTGATGTTGATGATGCGCCCCTGGCGCTGCTTCACCATGATCTTGGCGGCTGCCTTCAGGCAGAGAAAGACCCCCGTCAGGTTGAGATCCAGCACCGCCTGCCAATCTTCTGGCTTCATGCGCAGCAGCAGGGTGTCGCGGGCCATGCCGGCATTGTTCACCAGCACATCCACCCGACCCCACCGCTCCATCACCTGGGCAAACAGGCTCTCCACCGCCTCTGGGCAAGACACATCGGCGGCCACAGGGATCCCTTCTCCCCCCAGGGCCGCGATCTCCTCCACCAGGGACTCGGCTTCGGCAGCGGAGCGGGCGTAGTTGATCGCCACTTTTGCTCCAATGGCCCCCAGGTGCAGGGCAATCGCCCGGCCAATGCCCCGGCTGGCTCCCGTGACCACAGCCACCCGGTCTTGGAGGGAAGGCAAAGGGAGAAGCTCAGACATAAGCGGCAGGTTCCTCGTGATTCGGACAGCGTGATTAGGACAGCCGCAACAGTATAGGATGCTTTGGGGCCGTCTGGCTGCCACGGACTTCCCGGCAACCGCCTGCGCCATGTCCGTCCTAACCGCCGATGGCCTCGGCAGGAGGGATCCCGTGGTTCCAAGCGGCCACCCTGACGGCAAGATTTGTTGCTGGAGGGATTCGCATGGCACAAAAGTGCAGGAGCTTTGGGCGTTGCACCAATGGGTGAGCAGAGCCAGATTAAGATCAGAAGCTAGGCCCCATCGCGTCAGCGGGCCGTAGGCCTTGCAGAGGAACTGTCCATGCAAGTGGAGTTTCGCGAGTGCGATCCGGGAAATCTGTGGATCTGGTTTGAGTTTGCCGAGCCGCCGGTCGAAGCTGAGCTGGAGTACCTCAACGAGGTGCTGGAGTCGTGGTACGTGTTGGGCAAGCTGGGCGGATTTAACGCCGAGCGTCTGGTGGCCCAAGAGGCCGAGGTGGATCTGAGCTATCTGGAGTATCCCAACGAATCGGATCCCTTGCCTTCCCTGATGCACAACATGGGATCCCTGGAAGAGAAGGACAACTGGGCCCGCTGCTGGTTTGATCTGGGCACCGCCGATGCGATGGCGCTGGATGTGTTGATCAACGCCCTGCGCACCCTCAGCCTGGAATACATCGGCCTCAGCCGCGTGATTATCGGCGGGCAAAATGAGGATTGGCCAACGGCGGATCCGGAGGAGATGGATGACATGGATGACTACGATCTAAACGGCTATGTGCGGGATCACAGGGAGGAGGAAGGAGGGCTGGAATAGCGGGATCCCTGCCTACTCCAAGTAGCCCAGCTCCTGCATCTGCCGCACCAAGTCGGCATCGCTTTCCACATTCACCTTGCGAGGAGCCGTGCTAGGCCGCCGGGATTCTGCCCAGCTCACCCACGTTCTCAGCTCCTGCTGCAGGCGAGCCAGCCAAGCCTGGGGCCAGCCGGTCTCCACCGCCGACCCGTCGTGACAGCGTTGCGGATCAGCATCAGGGAGAGAGGAGACAGGATCCCCGTCGCCGACCCAGAGCAGATCCCGCAGCTCCGCCGGATCCTGCTCCAAGTTGTAGAGGCTGGGACGATCCCCCGTTTGGATGAGCTTGGTCATCCCCTCATAGAGGGCACGGCGGATGTCGTAACAGGCACGCGCCCGCAGCAGGCTGTCGTTGCGGTTTTCCATAGCCCGAATGAGGAGGTGGGGCGGGAAGGCTTCGCTGAGCACTGTCCCCTGCTCAGGATCTTCCCCTGCCAAGGTGCGGGCCAAGCTGAGGCGGGCGACCTCGCGGCGGAGCTTGAGGCTGACACAGGGGGCACCGTTGGGGGAAAGGTTGGGGCTAAAGCCAGCAGCTTCCAGGAGGGTATGGAAGAGGCGGCGGGTGGAAACGGGGGTGGCAATGCGTTTTCCTGCCGGGAAGTGGCCGGGATAGCGCAGGATGAGGGGCACGCGGATCAGCTCTTCGTAGACCACAAAGGCGTGGCCGACGAAGTCGTGTTCCCCCAGCCCTTCACCGTGATCGGCGACGATGGCCACCAGCGTATTCTGCTCCAGGCCGGTGTGGCGCAGGGTGTCGAAGACGGATCCCAGCAGATGATCTTGGTAGGCCACCTCTGCATCGTAGATATCCCGAAGCACCTGAGCTTGCAGCGGGGAGAGGGGTTCCGGCAGGGGCGCCATCCAGCGGTAGGGTTGGGCGTTGTATTGGCGCAGAAAGTCGCGGGCCTCGCGATTGCTTTTGAAATAGGGGGCAAATGTCTGCACAAAGGGCTCCGGCGGCCAGTAGGGCAGGTGGGGCTCCATCAGGTTGACAAAGCAAAAGAAGGGCCGTGCTCCGGGATCCGACCGGCGGCGGGCCATCTGCTGCAGGTAGCGGTTGAGGTCGGCAATCGAGGCGGCGGTGTTGCCTTTGAAGTTGAGCAGGCGGGTCCAGAGGGAGGCAAACCAGGGGTGCAGCGCCAGCTGGAAGAGGGCGTCGGAGCGGGCAAAGGCGTTTTGCACCGGATAGGAGAGCCGCCGCCAAAATTGGGTGTAGGCGGCCAGCCAGCGGTTCAAGGGGGCGGGCAAGGGGGTGCCTTCGGGGGGGCGGGTGGGCAGAGCGCCACCGTAGTTGTAAAAGGTTTCAAAGCCGCGCCGCAAGCCGTTTTTCAGGATCCCTACCAGGGGGTTGTTGCAAAAGCCCACAGTGGTATAGCCGCTCAGCTGCAACAGCTCTGCCAGGGTGGGCAGGGCGGGGCTCAGCTCCAGATCTGCTTGGACAGTCTGGTGGGTGCTGGGATATTCCCCCGTAAAGAGGGAAGCGTGGGAGGGGATGGTCCATTGGGCAGGGGCAATGGCCCGCTCGAAGAGGGTGGATTCGGCAGCCAGCCGATCCAGGTTGGGGCTGGTGGGCACTTGGCGGGCACGCTCCGCTTCCGACCAGTAGCAGGAGAGACGATCTGCCCGCTGGGTATCCAGCACGATCAGCAGGATGTTGGGGCGTTCTGCAGCAGCGCCAGCCCTGGCGGGGAAACATCCTGTTTGCGTCAGCGAGACGGAGTCCTTAAAACTCACCACAACCCACCTGATACGTTTCTTAAAGTATCCCTATCCTGCCATGCTCTCGGCCAGCTTTCTGCTTCCCCCACCGCCTCCTCAGGGCAAAGTGAGCTGGGTTTGGCTGTTGCCCTGGATCCGAGCGGTGTTGGCCTGCCAATCCAGGATCCCTTGGTTGCCCCTAACGGTCAGAGCCTGGCCGGGCTGGCGGTAGCGCACGTTGCCCTGGGCTTGCAACTGGGTGGAGCCGATGCGCCAGCGGATCTCCTGGGCCTGCAGCTCTTGCCCTGTCTGCTCGGCTTTGGCTTGCCCGTTGCCCAATATGCGCAACTCGGTTAGAGGCAGGGGAGCCCGCAACTGCTCGCCCCTGAGGCGCAAAGCTTGTAAGGGAGCGTAAACCTCTACAGACCCTACTGCCTGCACTTCCCCGACGCCAAATTGCCACAGAAAACGGCTGGCAGCCAGCTCCAGATCCGGATCCCGGTACTCTGCCCGCACCGGCTGAGTGGGATCCAGGTTCTCCAACTGCATCTGGGCTTGGCCAAAATCAACGAGCAGCCGCTCCCCCTGCAGGGATCCCTGCCCATCCAACAGCTCCACTTTCACCTGGCCCTCGGCTTGGAGGCGGCGCTGTTCCGGCAGCCATTCCACCCGTTGGGCCTGCAGACGCAGGTTGTCTCGCTCCGATTCCACCTCGACTTGACCCGTCAATTCCAAACGTCGTTCGCCGGGGTAGGCAGAGCCTTGCTCGGCGCGGGTGCGGATGGCGCGGTTGTCTTCGTCGAAGAATTCTCCCTCAACGGCCTGCAAATGGGCGGATCCCAACTGCACAGGAGCGGCACCATTTTCTGGGGGGGACTCATATTCGGCCAGGCGAGCCTGTAAGCGCCAGAGAATGGCACCATCCGGTCTGGCCTGGGTGAGGGTGATGTCTTCGTAGATTAACTGGGGAGTGGGAATGGGATCCGCAGGTGTGGGATCCCTGTCTGGGGATGGCTCCAGCGCTCCGCAGGCAAGGCTCAACAGGGCCAAAGCTGCCAGGGAGCTGAGGATGGACAAAGACCTGGACTGCATGGATCTTCTTCCTTGTGGGCGCTCTCCCCTACCCTAGCTTTCTTAGGACTCCGTCCCGCTGGCGCGATCAGCCGTATCCTTCCGCTGCGCTGAGCCGGATCCCGCTCTCGGCAAACCCGTGGCATTATCAGGGCAAAGTGTTTTTGGGGGCAAGCGTGACCCAACTGTTGCAACTTTTCATCTACGGCCTTGTCTTGGGCAGCATCTACGCCCTGGGAGCAATTGGGGTGTCGCTGACCTTTGGCATTTTGCGCTTTGCCAACTTTGCCCACGGGGATCTGATGACCCTGGGGGCCTACTTCGGCCTGACATTTGTTGGGTTGGGTTGGCCAATTGGGGTCAGCCTGCTCCCGGCAGCTTTGGCCACGGTACTTTGTGCAGTTGGGATCGACCAACTCATTTATCGCCGCCTGCGCCGGGAGGCACCAGTGATCTTGCTCATTTCTTCTTTTGGCACCGCCCTGATTCTGCGCAGCCTGGTGCAGATCATCTGGGGGCCCAACAACCAGGTGTACCGCAGCGGGATCCAGTTGCCGTGGCGGCTTGGGGAGCTGCGCATTAAGCCCGATTGGGCGGTAATCCTGGCGGGAACAGCCCTGTTGGTGGTGGCACTGCATCTCTTCTTACAACGCACGCGGGTGGGCAAAGCGATGCGGGCCATGGCCGACAATTTTGAGCTGGCCAAGATTACCGGCATTGATACGGAGCGAATCGTTCTCTGGACTTGGGCCATTGGCGCAGCCTTGGCCTGTGCAGCAGGTGTGTTCCTGGGTATGGATACCCGGCTGCACCCCACCATGGGCTGGCGGCTATTGCTGCCCATTTTTGCAGCGGCCATTCTCGGCGGCATTGGTCGCCCTTACGGGGCCATTGCCGGAGGGCTGGTGATTGGCCTGGCGGAAGAGTTTTCCACCTTGGTGATGAACCCTGCCTATAAAACCGGGGTGGCCTTCGCCATATTGGTATTGCTGCTGATCTTCCGACCCACAGGATTACTGGGATCCCCGGGTGGGGGGGATGTCTGATGTTGAGCTACGGCATTTTCTTTTTGATTTTGGTGGGGATCTACGGCGTGCTGGTGCTGGGCCTCAATATCCAGTGGGGCTACGCCGGCATGTTCAACATCGGGGTGGGGGCTTTTTTTGCCGTGGGAGCCTATGCCAGCGCCATTGTCACCACACCCCCAAGCGCCGAGCATTTGGGCGGCTTCAATCTGCCCTTTTGGGTGGGTTTTGCCATAGCTGTGGCTGTCGCCGGGGCGATTGCCTTTTTGATCGGGTTGATTACCCTGAAGCTGCGTTCCGACTACTTGGCCATCGCCACCATCGGCATTGCTGAGATCATCAGCCAAATCCTGAGAAATGAGGGCTGGCTGACCAATGGCGTACGGGGAATTACCCGCATTCCACGACCCTTTCGCGGCTGGATCCCAGGTCAGGATACCCTTCTCTACTTGGGCTTGGTGCTGGTCATTTTGGCGGTGGTCTATTGGGCTGCGGAGCGGGCCTATCGCTCCCCCTGGGGGCGGGTGCTGCGGGCCATTCGCGAGGATGAACCGGCAACCATGGCCGCCGGCAAAGATGTGCTCCAGTTTCGCCTGCAGGCGTTTGTGCTGGGATCCATGCTCATGGGGTTGGCGGGGGCCCTCTACGCCCATTTTGTCAATTTCATCAGCCCAGAAGCCTTTCAACCGGAGTTTGCCACCTTTATCGTTTGGGTAATGCTGATCGCGGGGGGCAGTGGCAACAATCGCGGCGCCTTGCTGGGAGCGCTGGTGATTTGGGGGGTGTGGTCGGGCAGCGAGTGGCTCACCAACCGTTTGCCGCCCCAGTGGGCCACCCGGGCTGGCCCTTTGCGCATTTTGTTGATCGGGATCCTGCTCCAGGTCATTCTTCTGACGCGCTCTCAAGGATTGTTGCCTGAACGTCCGCCCAAGCCCGTCTTGGGCACTTCTCCTTCGCCTCAGCAGAACCCCGCAGGATAGGATTGGGTCGGCTCCAGCTGTTGTTGACGTGTTTGAGATAACCCAGCCCTCTGTCGTCATGACTCCGCGTCCCAAGGAAACTGACCCTTCCTGGCCACCCTGCAACCCCGACACGACGGGCTGCCCCCCTGATGCCGGACAACCAGGGATCCGGACTACACCCATCCAAGAGGGCTATGCTCTGCCGGAGCAGTATTTCAACCGGGAGCTGAGCTGGATTGAATTCAATGCCCGGGTTTTGCACGAGGCCCTGGATGAGCGCACACCTCTGCTGGAGCGGCTGAAGTTTCTGGCCATCTTTGAGAGCAACCTGGACGAATTTTTCATGGTGCGGGTGGCGGTGATCCGTCGTCAGTTGGAAACGGGCGTGTTGGTGCTAACCCCGGATGGCCTTACACCGCAGCAGCAGTTACAGCAGATCTCGAGCCACCTGCGCCCCCTGATTCGAAAATTGCACACTTGCTTCCGGCAGGAACTGGTGCCCAAGCTGGCGGAACAGGGCATTCACATCCGCGATTTTTCCGAGCTGGCCGAGTCGGAACGGCAGGAGCTGCGGGACTACTTTGAGAGGCGTTTGTTTCCAGTGCTCACCCCCTTGGCGGTGGATCCAGGCCATCCCTTTCCCTACATCTCCAACCTCAGCCTCAGCCTGGCGGTGGTGGTGCGGGATCCAGAGACTGGCAAGGAGCATTTTGCTCGCGTGAAGGTGCCCAACACCTTGCCCCGCTTTGTGCCGCTGCGGGATGGGGTGAGCTTTGTGCCGCTGGATCAGGTGATTGCCCACCATCTGGAAGCACTGTTTGTCGGCATGCAGGTGCTGGAGTACTACCCCTTCCGCATCACTCGGGATGCCGATCTGGAAATCCAAGAGGACGAGGCCGACGATCTGCTGGCTGCCATTCAAGAAGAGCTGCGCAAGCGCCGCTTTGGCTCAGTGGTGCGCATGGAGATTGCCAGCCAAACTCCGGCAGCCATCCGACAACGGCTCAGCGAAGAGATGCGCCTCAACAGTGACTCGGTGTACGAAGTGGATGGCCTCTTGAGTATGGGGGGGGTGATGGCGTTTCTCAGCCTGAATCGGCCCGATTTGAAGGATCCCCCTTGGGGGCCGGTTACTCCCCCTCGCCTGCGTACCGCTTCGGTGAGCGATGAGCCGGTGGACATGTTCTCCGTCATCCGGGAAGGGGATCTGTTGGTGCATCACCCCTACGATTCCTTCGCCGCCAGCGTGGAGCGGTTTCTGGAGGAGGCCGCCAACGACCCCCAAGTGCTCACCATTAAGCAAACCCTCTACCGCACTTCCGGCGACTCGACGGTGGTGAAATCCCTCATTCAGGCCGCCGAAAACGGCAAGCAGGTGGCCGCTCTGGTGGAACTCAAAGCCCGTTTCGACGAAGAAAACAACATCCTCTGGGCCAAAAAGCTGGAGAAAGCCGGGGTACACGTGGCCTATGGCCTGCCGGGGCTGAAGATCCACTGCAAGCTGGCTTTGGTGGTGCGGGAAGAGGGGGGATCCCTGCGCCGCTACGTCCACATCGGTACCGGCAACTACAACCCCAAAACCGCCCGTATCTATACCGACCTAGGGCTGTTCACTTGCGATGAGACCCTCTGCAACGATGTTACGGAGTTGTTTAACCTGCTGACGGGCTACTCACGGCAACGGCAATTCCGCAAGCTCTTGGTGGCCCCCAGAACCCTACGCCAAGGCATGGAAGCCCTGATCCGCCGCGAGATGCGCCATGCCCAAGCGGGGGGCCAGGGGCGTATCATCGTCAAGATCAACTCTCTCACCGACCCGGAAATGATCCGGCTGCTCTACGAGGCCAGCCAAGCCGGGGTGGAGATCGACCTCATTGTGCGCGGCATGTGCTGCCTCAAGCCCGGGATCCCCGGCCTAAGCGAACGCATCCGCGTGATCAGCATCATCGGGCGCTTCCTGGAGCACTCCCGCATCTTCTACTTCTACAATGGCGGCCAGGAAGAGTACTTCATCGGCAGTGCCGACTACATGACCCGCAACCTGGATCGGCGCGTTGAGGTGGTTACCCCTGTGGAGGATCCCGCGTTGCAGCGGGAGCTCAAGGCGATCTTGGACATCTGCCTGACGGACAACCGGCAAGCCTGGGAGTTGCGCCCTGATGGCACCTACGTGCAGCGGCAACCCAAGCCAGGAGAGCCTGTGCGCTCCACCCACCAACGCCTGATGGAGCGGGCCGCCAGCCGCATTTAGCAGGATGACTCTCACTGCTAACCTCTCTCTCAGAGGGAGAGAGGAGCAGCCTCGCCGCTATCGGGAATGGCCACCAAAGCTCAGGATCCGGTGGTCTTGGCGGCCTCGGCCTCTTCCTCGCCCAGCGCAATTACCCGTTCCGTGGCCTGCAACGAAGACTGCAAGCTCTCCAACTTTTCTCGGCTGGAGCGGTTCAGCCACGACTCGATTGCGTTCACCAAGAGCTGATCCACAGAGAACCAGCCGCCCCCATTCACCGCAAAGGCCAGGAAGATCGCTGCGTAGATGGCGGATAGCTCCAAGTAGGGAACGCTGAAGCCGGCCACCTTAATGTGATGGAACATGGCCACTGCCATCGTCGCGAACAAACCCAACGCTGCCCCGCGGGTCAACAAACCCAGCGCCACCATGGGGGCTGCAATCAGCTCGGTATAGGCAGCCACATAAGCGAAGAAGATCGGGAAGGGCAACCCGATCACTTCTACATAAGCCGTCGCAAATCCTTCGATATCTGCCAGTTTGTCAAGGCCGTTGTGAATCATGAATAGCCCTGCCACCACCCGCAAAACGGTCCACGCCACTTGAGACCAGCGCGGAGTTACGCTGTCGTGACGCAAAGCCGAGGCGAGTAGCACGGGAAACTGCTGAGAGGGTGCCATAGGATAAAACCTGCGATGCAAAGATGAGCAAGGATTCTAACTTATTGTAACGATTCTAAATTTCTGTAACAAGGGTGGGACTCAGATCCCCAGTGGTCAAGGGATCCCATGCAAAAACAGGGATCCCATGCAAAAACAAGGCCTCCGGCCCGCTTTCGCGACCGGTCGGGTGGGTTTCCGGCGAGCTTTCACCCTCGCACACCACCTCTGCTCTTGGCCTGGGACTTTTCCGGCCTTGCTGAGACCTGTCAACCTCTGTAAATGGATCCCTCATAATGGGTTCATTTGCTGCCTGTGTCGATATGGTTGCCGAATCTGTCCTCGCCTCTGATGTCAGCTCCGCCAAAGCCCAAGCCGGGAGAGAGGAGGGATCCCCGCCTGCCATTCGTTTGCGGAGGGTCAGCCGCAACTTTTCCGGGATCCAAGCGGTGGACGGGGTGGATTTGGAGGTGCAGCAGGGGGAGTTTTTTACGTTGTTGGGGCCGTCGGGTTCGGGCAAAACCACCTGTTTGCGGATGATCGCGGGCTTTGAGCGTCCGGATGAGGGGCAGATCGAATTGAACGGCCAGAATGTTTTGGGTCTGCCGCCCTACCGACGGCCTGTGAACACGGTGTTTCAGGACTATGCTCTCTTCCCCCACATGACGGTGGCGGAGAACGTTGGCTACAGCTTGATGATCCGCGGCATACCGCCGAAGGAGCGCCAAAAGCGAGTGCAAGAGGCGCTGGAGCTGGTACAACTGCCCGATCTGGGATCCCGTAAACCCAGCCAACTTTCAGGGGGGCAACGGCAACGGGTGGCCTTGGCGCGGGCTTTGGTTGGCCGACCGCAGGTGCTCTTGCTGGATGAACCTTTGGGGGCGCTGGATTTGAAGTTGCGCCAACAGATGCAGTTTGAACTCAAGGCCCTACAACACCGCCTTGGTCTCACCTTTTTGTACGTCACCCACGACCAAGAAGAGGCCCTGACCATGAGCGATCGTATTGCCGTGTTCAATCGCGGGCGCATCGAACAGGTGGGATCCCCGGCAGAGCTCTACGAGCGACCTGCCACCCGGTTTGTAGCCGGTTTTATCGGCCAAACCAACTTGATCGAGGGATCCCTGGCGGAACGATGCGTGGGAGAAGCGGCCCTGTTTGCTTTGCGCCCGGAGCACATTCGGATTGACTTATCTGAAGAAGGGATCCCCGATGGCCACTGCCGCTTGCGGGGACGGATTTGCGACACTGCTTATCTAGGGGCTTTCATTCGCTATCAGGTATGGGTGTCGGGCTGTGAGGTGAAACTTTTGGCTGTGCAACCCAACCCCGGCCTGAATTTGCAGCAGTTGCCGGAAGGGACGGAGGTGACTTTAAGTTGGGATCCCAGCCGGATGCACCGCATCCCCGAATAGGGCTCTCAATCCCGATCTCCTCTGGAGCTTGTCTATCCGGCGTCGGCGCTATCTTGCAGGCAGTTGACACTCCCGCCGACTGAAGTCGAGGGATTCTTACGTAGCCCAGAAACGGGCTCGCAACGGCGTTGTCAAAGGGAGAAAAACGGGCCATGATGCGCATTTCCATCCAGCCGGAGAGTGGGATCCCTGGCTCCGTACAGCTTTTTAATTTGCTCTGCTTTGCCATCGCCTGCGGGCAATTTCCTCCCGGCTACCGCCTGCCCAGCACCCGTCAATTGGCTATGCAAACAGGCCTGCACCGCAATACCATCCACAAGGTTTACCACCAACTCGAGGCTATGGGCCTGGTGGAAACCCGCGCTGGATCTGGCATTTACGTGAGCCGCTCCGCCCGCCAGGTGGTTAACTACTCTCGCGGCCTGGGGGAAAACCTGGATCGATCCCGACAGGTCCTGGAGCAGGTGCGCCAGGGCATCGACCAGCTGCTGCAGCAGGGGTTTTCTTTGGAGCAGGTGCGGGATCTGCTGCTAGCGGAGATCGATTGGCGATTGCGCTGCAGTGCCCAAGTGCTGGTGTGTGTGCCCAACCGGGATTTGGGTACAGGACAACTGATGGCCCAGCAAATCCAGCAGACTTTGGGCATCCGGGTCCAGTTGGTGCCCCTGGAGGAGCTGGCCACCGTTCTGGATCAGATCCATTCCGGCACTGTGGTGACGCTGCACTATTTTCTCAGCGCCGTCGAGGCCATTGCCCAACCCCGGGGGGCCCGTGTTCTGACAGTGGAGGTGTCCGACTACGCCCGCGAAATTGCCCTGATCCGCCAATTGCCTTCCTACGCCTGTCTGGGGCTGGTGAGCATCAGCACTGCCCTGCTGGAGGTTGCCGAGGTGATTGTCTACAGTCTGCGGGGAGACCTGCTGGTGCTGACGGCAGTGATCTCGGATACGGAACGGGTGGGATCCCTAATCCGCCGCGCCCATACGCTGATTTGCGATGAGGCCAGCTACCCCACCCTGCGGGTCTTGGTGCGCCAAGCCCGAGCCGATCTAATCCGCACACCCAACCTAGTCTGCGCCACCCCTCACATCGGAGAAGCGGCTATGGCCGAGCTGAGACGGGAATTGGGTGGGATCCCTGGAGCCGGAGGGGATAGAGAGGCGGGCGGCAGCGGTTTGCAGAGTAAAGAAACGCATTAAGCCTTGTTGCAGGTGAGCCATTTTGCGGATGACAGGCTGCCCAAGATCGTGCTTAAGTGAAAATACGGTAAAAGCTCTCTCATTTTGATTCATCACTGATCAGTCTTTACACGCATGGTGATCCTCGACTACGCCTCCGCCAATCACGACTATGTGGCGGTTACACGGGAAGGTTTCTGGGAGGCCATCCGCTTCCAAGACCATTTTTACGTCTTCAACCGGGGCTTTTCTCAGCTGCAAGAGGCCATCGCCAGTTGCCGCTACGACATGGATCACGGATCCCTGATCAGCCTCGTGGTGGTGCGCCCTCGGAGCTATGAGGTGTGGTCACAGGTGGGATCCGACATTCCCGTCTTGCCGAAGCAACTCTTGAGCCCCACAGCCAGGGACTCCCTCCTACCGGCGCGTTCGGTTCCATCTTTGCCCAAACGTCCTTTCTGGTCTTTTTGGGGTTGGGGATCCAAGGCTTATGTGGTGGATGGCGAGCCGGCTGCACCCCAGTCTTTGTTCCACCATAGCCCTCGGCCCTACAACGCTCTACAGGCCTAGGCCGGAATCGGTTTCAGCTAGAAATCGCAGGAGCCCCGCACTGTACCCGTAGGGTCAGTGCCGGGAGGAATGCGGAAGTTATGATAGAACCATGACCCAAGTCCTGAC
>NZ_JBSSBR010000043.1:0-19649 GCF_054059035.1 Thermostichus sp. MS-CIW-36 | reverse complement strand
ACAACTCTTTGCCGCAAATCCAAAGAATGAGTCGGCATTCCTTTCTCTCCTTCCTCTTGAATACCTGTACCCTATTTTAAATTAAAAGGCTGTACTTTTCTTTCCAGTTAACTGGATTACCTGCTTGCCTCAACATGCTAGGAGGAGATAGGTGAATTTTCAAGCAGATGGGGACCTGCCTCTGACCGAAGCTGGGCGCCGACAAGGGATCCCAGCCAGCCTTGCTGAAGAGCTTCTTGAGCAGGAGTCAGTTCAGGCAACACCTCCAACGTGTAGACATCGGGCCGAGGGGGATCCAACGGGATCCAGAAATGTTTCAACTGATCGGCTTGAAAAACGCTCAAACAAATGATCTGGTGGGGCTGATAGGCTGTCAAGCGTTCTGTCAGGTTGGCGGCGCTCACCCTGAACCCATCCAGGGCCACCAGCTCATCGCCGGCCCAGATGCCCGCTTTTTGCGCCGGGGATCCCATCTCTACTGCGCTGATGCGATTGCCCTCGCCGTTGAAATTGAGGCCCAGGTATGGGATGGGGTTGGGGCGGCTGAATTGGGCTTTAAGGGTGAGGCCAAAGGGGTGTAGGTAAGTGTTGTAGTCTAGCTCTTCCGTGCCTTCCACATAGGCTGCGAAAAACCGGCCAAGATCGGCACCGGCTGCCCGCTCAAACGCCTCCCGCAAGTCTTGGTCGCTGTAGCCCTTCCCTGACCGACCAAAGCGCTGCCACAGATCCTGCAAAGCTGTATCCAGGGATCCCTGACCGCCGGAAAGGTGACGGATGTGCAGATCCAGCAGCCAACAGACCAAAGCCCCCTTTAAGTAATAAGAAACCTGGCTGTTGAGGGTGTTTTCGTGGGGGCGGTAGAGTTTGATCCAGGTGTCGAAGCTGGACTCCCGCAGCGATTGCACGGCCCGGCCCGGAGTACGCTGCAAGCGACCAATCTGTTCGGAAAGAACTTTTAAAAAATCGCCGGCACTGAGGATCCCTGCCCTCAATAAGATGACGTTTTCGTAATAGCTGGTCGCCCCCTCACAAAACCACAGACATTCCAGATAATTTTCCTGGTTGTAATCGATCTTTTCCAATGCCAGAGGACGCAGACGCTTGACATTCCAGGCATGAAACAACTCGTGGGCCATCAGAGCCAAAAACCGACGATAGGACTCTGGCTGATGCAGCTCTAGCCCAGAGTAAAGAAGGGTGGTGCTGTACTTGTGCTCAAGGCCACCAAATCCTCCCGGCGACAAATGCACGATAAACCAGTAACGGTCATAGGGTAGCCCACCAAAAAATGCGGCTGTGGTTTCGACAATGGCCTTGGCATCGGCAACGGCCCGATTGACATCCAGAGTGCCCGACCCCCAAACCACAAGGTAATGCGGGATCCCTTCCACCTCAAACGATTGCACTCGATGTGGACCCACCTCCACCGGGCTATCCACCAGCTCGTCGTAGTCTTCCGCCACAAAAGACTGGCCGGAAGTGGGATCCTCAGAAGGAGAGGTCAAGGGCCGCAAACTGGTGGCGATGTGCCAATCCGGCTTGGGGGGGATCACCGTCAAGGTGTAAGGTTCCCGCTCGCGACCGGGCACGTAGAGAAACAGCGCTGCCCCGTTGAAATAGGCGTGGGTCAAATCCAGATGGTTTGTGCGCACCGTCAGCTCATAGGCATAGACCCGGTAGCACACCTTCACGGCAGAACAGCCCGGCGGATCGATCTGCCAGGTGTTCTTGTCCACCTTCCGCCAGGCCAAAGGGATCCCTTGCTCAGTTGCCGCCTGAAACTCCTGCACATGACGGGCATACTCCCGCACCAAGTAGGATCCCGGCGTCCACACCGGCAGTCGCAGCCGCAAAGGCACCTCTGGATCCACCTCTTGGATCTGCAGTTCCACCTCCAGCAGGTGATTGGCCGGATCCGGCATCCGCACTGTGAAATGCTGGCGGCTCAGTTGAGAAGGTGCAGCAACGATAACCTCTGGGATCCCCATAGATAGATAGATAGAATGTTCCAACCCACTCCACTCTCTACCGCCAAGGGCCGACGCAACCCCCAGCGACAATGGCTCTTATCCTAACCCCTGCTTTCGGTTGGGGATCCCTTTCTGGGGCAAAAACGAGACTCAAAAATGTAGCACGTGCTACAAAGATGCCTGGGCAGAACCTTCTACTTTAGGGTAAATCTTGGTATCATCATCGATTCTGAAGTCAAGGGGTTGCAACCTAGCCTAATGCTTCTAGATTGATCTTAATAGGTTGATCTTAGGTATAAACTGACCTTAAAAGGTTGATGAGTATGGCGGTGGCCGTAGCGGAAAAATCTCTGATCACAGCCTTCAAGCAATTGGGAGGCCCTCACCATCCTCCGGTTATCGAAACGTTTGAGCGCGGGAAGACCATTTTTTTTCCAGGGGATCCGGCGGAGCGGGTTTACTTTTTGGTGAAGGGAGCCGTTAAGCTCTCGCGGGTCTACGAAATGGGGGAGGAAATCACCGTCGCCCTCCTACGCGAAAACAGCATCTTCGGCGTGCTCTCCTTTATCACAGGACAGCGCTCTGATCGCTTTTATCACTCGGTGGCTTTTACGCCTACTGAGTTGCTCTCTCTGCCGATCGAGCAGGTGGAAAAATCCTTGCAGGAGAACGCCGAACTGGCCATGTTGCTGGTTAAAAGCCTGTCGTCCCGCATTTTGCAAACGGAGATGATGATCGAGACACTGGCTCATCGCGACATGGGATCCCGTCTGGTCAGCTTTTTGTTGATCCTCTGTCGCGATTTCGGAGTGCCTGGCCCGGATGGGGTCACCATCGATCTCAAGCTGTCTCACCAGGCCATTGCCGAAGCCATTGGCTCAACCCGCGTCACCATCACCCGCCTGTTGGGAGAGCTGCGCAAGAAGAAGTACATCTCCATTCACAAGAAAAAGATCACCGTACACGACCCGATGCGGCTGAGCCATCGCTTTGCCTAGAGAGGATGGGAAAAGCTCAAGCGCACTTCCTGGTTGACATGCTCCCCTGCCTAAAGGCAGGAGATTCTGGTTCCTGGTTCTGCGACAGCACTTATCGTGTTGGGTTGCCCCTCCACGGCAGCGGTGCTCGTCTCCCCAGGCGTTCCCCCAAGCGCTACGCAAGCCCTAGCACCCAGATCGGTTCCCTAATGCCCTTAGGTACCGTTGCAAACAACAACCACAAAGCCTGCTGAGGCTGTATCCAGTCCTTAGACTGTTGGGTTTTTAGAGCGGTTGACTACCCTGCCGCTGCGGGCAGCATAGCACAAAGCCGCCCTAGTCGCGTCAGCGGGCCGTAGGCCTTAGGGCGGGGCTTTAAACCCAGTTTTTTGGTAACGATCTCGCCCTGCCGAGACAAACCCCGCTGGATGGCCGATTGAAGCTCAACCCAGCCGATGTTCAATCCACCCCTGCAGCTTTCCTTGTGCTTGAAGGACAGACTGCCGATTCTCTTTTAAAGTTTTCTGGAAGCTGAGGGGATCCCGGGCAAGAATCCACTAGTCTATGTGGGGATCTGGCTTTGGCCAGAGCTGTCTAGCCAATTGCTGAGGTGTAACTGTGGAAACGGCCATCGAGTGGATTACCGCCCATGAGATCCTCGACTCGCGAGGACGCCCCACCTTAGAGGCCCTGGTGGGTTTAGCCAATGGGGCGACGGGCTTGGCGCAGGTTCCCAGCGGCGCTTCGACCGGTACCTTTGAGGCCCACGAGCTGCGGGATGGGGATCCCAAACGCTACGGCGGTAAGGGCGTGCTGAGGGCGGTGGAAAACATCCTTGGCCCCATCCAGTCGGAGCTGCAGGGAGAAGATGCCCTCAACCAAGCCCGTATTGACCAGTTGCTGATCGACCTGGACGGCACCCCCAACAAGTCCCGCCTGGGGGCCAACGCCATTTTGGCAGTTTCTCTGGCGACGGCCAAAGCGGCTGCGGAAGCGGTGGGCCTGCCTCTGTACAAATACCTGGGGGGGCCTTTTGCCAACCTGCTGCCGGTTCCTTTGATGAACGTGCTCAACGGCGGCGCCCACGCCGACAACAACGTGGACATCCAGGAGTTTATGCTTGTGCCCATTGGAGCGGCCAGCTTTCGCGAGGCGCTGCGCTACGGGGCTGAGGTGTTTGCGGTACTAAAACAAGTGCTGCAGCAGAAGGGGCTGTCCACCGGTGTGGGGGATGAAGGGGGGTTTGCTCCTGATCTCGACTCCAATGCGGCGGCTTTGGATCTGCTGATGACGGCTATTGAACAGGCAGGCTACAAACCGGGAGCAGATATCGCCTTGGCCTTGGATGTGGCCGCCAACGAGCTGCTGCAGGATGGGCAATATCACTTTGAGGGCAAAGCCCACAGCGCGGCTGATATGGTGGCTTACTACCAGCAACTGCTGGCCAACTATCCCATCCTTTCCATTGAAGATGGGCTAGCGGAAGAAGACTGGGCCGGTTGGCAAGCCATGACCGCTCAACTGGGATCCCGGGTACAGCTGGTGGGAGATGACCTGTTTGTAACCAACCTGACCCGCCTGCAAAAGGGTATCGACAGCGCCGCCGCCAACGCCATTTTGATCAAGCCCAACCAAATCGGCACCCTGACGGAGACCGTCTCGGCCATCCAATTGGCAGTTCAAGCCGGCTTTCGCACCATCATCAGCCACCGCTCTGGCGAGACGGAAGACACCACCATTGCCGACTTGGCGGTGGCCACCCGTGCCGGGCAGATCAAAACCGGATCCCTCTGCCGCAGCGAGCGCATTGCCAAGTACAACCAACTGCTGCGCATCGAAGACGAGCTGGGGGAAGCGGCAGTTTATGCCGGTCGGGTGGGCCTGGGTCCTAGAGCTCGCTAACTTCCCGTTCCGTCCCAGGGGATCCCTAGCACCTGCACCAAAAAGGCCCAGCGGTCGGCAGCTTCCTCAATCAGCTTGCTGGTGGGCTTGCCGGCCCCGTGCCCTGCCTTGGTGTCGATGCGGATGAGGATGGGCTGGGATCCCCCCTGGGCTGCCTGCAGGGCAGCGGCAAACTTGAAGCTGTGGGCGGGCACCACCCGGTCGTCGTGATCTGCGGTGGTGATCAGGGTGGCGGGATAGGCAGTGCCGGGCTTGAGGTTGTGCAGAGGGGAATAGGCGTAGAGGGCCTTGAATTCCTCCGGGTTCTCCGGGGATCCGTACTCGGAGATCCAGGCCCAGCCGATGGTGAACTTATGAAAGCGCAGCATGTCGAACACCCCCACTGCCGGCAGGGCCGCTGCAAACAGCTCCGGCCTCTGAACCAGGCAGGCCCCCACCAGCAGGCCGCCGTTGCTGCCGCCGGAGATGGCCAACTTGGCGGGGTTGGTGTAGCCATGGGCTATCAGCCACTCGGCAGCGGCAATAAAGTCGTCGAACACCTTTTGCTTATTGAGCTTGGTGCCCGCCTGGTGCCACTCTTCTCCGTACTCGCCGCCGCCGCGCAAACTTGGCTGGGCATAGACACCACCCATTTCCAGCCAGGCCACCAGACCCACTGAAAAGCTGGGGGTAAGTGAGATGCCAAAGCCGCCGTAGCCATACAGCAGAGTGGGGTGATCCCCTGTCCGAGCCAGGCCGCGGCGGTGGACAAGAAACATGGGGATGCGGGTGCCGTCTTTGCTGGTGTAAGACACCTGCTGCACCTCGTAGGCCTGGGGATTGAAATCCACCTGGGGTTGACGGAACAGGGTGCTGGTGCCGCTGGTGAAATCGTAGCGGTAGATGGTGGGTGGGGTGGTGAAGCTGGTGAAGGTGTAGAAGGTCTCGGTGTCGTAGCGCTTGCCGCCAAAGCCGCTGGCGGATCCCAGCCCGGGCAGCGGAATTTCCCCCAGGTAGCTACCGTCTAAAGCAAAGGTCTTGATCTGGGTGTGGGCGTCTTCGAGGTAGAAGGCCACAAACTGATTGTTGATCAAGCTAACCCCCTGCAGGGTCTCCTCCGCCTCAGGGATCACCTCCTGCACCCGGTCAGGCTGCTCCAAGTCGATGGCCACCAGTCGCCGCCGAGGAGCTTGGCAGTCCGTCAACAGCCAAAAGCGGGATCCGTCGTTGCCCACGAAGCTGTATTCGGCCTCAAACTCGCGGATGAGCTCTACTACAGGAGACTGGGGATCCCGCAAGTCTTTGTAGAAGATGAGGTTTTTGGGATCCGTGCCCCGCCAGACGGAGATGATGAGGTAATTCCCATCTTCAGTAACCCCGCCGGCAAAGCCCCACTCTTTTTGGTCGGGGCGGTGATAGACCAAGACATCTTCTGACTGGGGGGTGCCCAGGCGGTGGTAGTAGAGCTTCTGGAAGTAGTTGGCGCTTTCGTATTCGCTGCCCGGGGCTGGTTCGTCGTAGCGGCTGTAGAAAAATCCCTGCCCGTCCAGCGTCCAGCTTACTCCCGAGAACTTAATCCAGCGCAGGTGATCCGGCAAATCCTCGCCGGTCTCGATGTCCCGCACCTTCCATTCTTGCCAGTCGGAGCCGGAGCGGGAGAGGCCATAGGCCAAATACCGTCCAGCGTGCTCCGCACCGCTGTCGCGAGCGCGGCTGATGGCAATGCCCGCTAGAGCCACCGTGCCGTCTTCCGAGAAGGTGTTGGGATCCAGCAAAACCCGCGCCTGGCCCTCTAGACTTTCTTGGGTGTAGAGAACGCTCTGGTTTTGCAGGCCGTCGTTTTTGAAGTAGAAGTAGCGGCCCCCTTCTTTGAAGGGCTGGCTGTATTTTTCATAGTTCCAGAGCTGGGTCAGGCGTTCTCGGATCCGCTGCCGGGCTGGGATCTGCTGCAAGTAGTTAAAGGTAAGGTGGTTTTGCGCCTCAATCCAGGCCCGCGTCTGCTCCGAATCCAGATCCTCCAGCCAGCGGTAGGGATCCGGCACCGGCTGCCCGTGGTAGATGTCGACAACGGTGGGATCCGGATAGCTGGGCGGGTAGTTGAGCATGAGACCTAAGCGCTAGAGCATGACTCTAGTCAATAATAAGCTCAACTATACTGAAAATAATGTATAATATGTTCAGTACGGATTACTACCAGTTGATCTTTCTGTTTACTTTCGAGTCTGCCAACATGGTAGCCAAAGCAAAGCAGAAAATTGGTAGTAAGACGACACGGAAACTGCGCTTTGGGTATTCTACTCAAAGCTTTGCGGGATACCGCCATTCTGTTTGGACTCCGTCCCGCTAACGCGAATGGAAACAAACAGAATGCTATCGCTGCATAGTTGAACAGTGATGTTCAGCAGTGTTCAGCGTAAATGTATCAGACCCATTCCACTATGGCAGAGGAGAAGCCAAAAACCCACTCTCCGGCTTTTGCCAGGCATGCTCGCTATAGTGGAAGCCGAGTTGCGGGATAGATTCTGTGTTGCAGGCTTCTCCTTTCTTCCAGGCCGGGCGGATGGGCGCCTATCCCCTGGGCTCAGGCTGCTATCACTTCTCGGTGTGGGCGCCCTTGGTTGAGCAGGTGGAGCTGAAGCTGCTCAGCCCTGTCCAACGTTGCTTTACTCTAGTGCGGGATGAGCAGGGCTATTGGCAGGGGGAGGTGGACGGGATCCCACCTGGGCCAGTGGACTACCTCTACCGCCTGCACACCGCAGCGGGGGTGGTGGAGCGACCAGACCCGGCCTCCCGCTGTCAACCGCATGGCGTTCATGGCCCCTCGCGGGTGGTGGATCCCCACTTCGACTGGCAGGATCAGGGGTGGAAGGGGATCCCCCTGTCTCAGTGGATCCTCTACGAGCTGCATGTAGGCACCTTTACCCTCGAGGGCACCTTTGCTGCTCTGATCCCTCGCCTGCCGGAGTTGGTGGAGTTGGGGGTAAACGTGCTGGAGCTGATGCCGGTGGCCCAGTTTCCAGGAGAGCGCAACTGGGGCTACGACGGCGTCTACCCCTACGCGGTGCAGACCAGCTATGGAGGAGCGGCAGGCTTCAAAGCCCTAGTCAATGCCTGCCACCAACTGGGCTTGGCCGTCATCTTGGACGTGGTCTACAACCACCTGGGGCCGGAGGGGAACTACCTGCGGGATTTTGGCCCCTACTTCACCGACAAGTACCACACCCCTTGGGGGGATGCCCTCAACTTCGACGACCGCTATTCTGACGGCGTGCGAGAGTTTTTCCTACAAAACGCCGAGTACTGGCTGGAGGAGTTTCATCTCGATGGGCTGCGGCTGGACGCGGTGCATGCCATCTACGACTTCAGCGCCTACCCCTTCTTGCAGGAATTGGCAGAGCAGGTGGATGCCCTAGAAGCTCGCACTGGCCGGCCCAGGGTTCTCATTGCCGAAAGCGACCTCAACGATGTCCGCCTCATCACCCCCCGAGAGCAAGGGGGCTACGGGCTAGATGCCCAGTGGTGCGATGACTTCCACCACTCACTTCACACCCTGCTTACCGGGGAAAAGACAGGCTACTACCAGGACTTTGGCGAATTGGAGCACCTGGCCAAGGCTTACCGGGAGAGCTACGTTTATTCTGGCCAGTACTCCTGCTACCGCGCCAGGCGTCACGGCAACTCCGCTGTTGGGCGACCGGGATCCCAATTTGTTGTCTGCATTCAAAACCACGATCAAATCGGCAACCGCATGTTGGGAGAGCGCCTCAGCCAGCTCACCTCTTTCGAGGGCCTCAAATTGGCTGCCGCTGCCCTGCTGCTAGCTCCCATGCTGCCGCTGCTATTTATGGGGGAGGAGTATGGGGAAGTGGCGCCATTTCTGTATTTTGTCAGCCACGGGGATCCCGATTTGGTGGAAGCGGTACGACAGGGACGCCGCCGCGAGTTCAGCGCCTTTGCCTGGCAGGGAGAGCCGCCGGATCCCCAAGCTGAAGAGACTTTCCTGCGCTCCAAGCTGAATTGGGACTTGAAAAAGGCCGGTCACCACCAGGTTCTCTGGAAGTGGTACCAGGCCCTGATCCGGCTGCGCAAAACCCAGCCGGCTCTCCAGCACTTGGAGCGGGACGGGGTGGAAGTGGAGCTCTTTTCCAACTCTGGCCTAGCTCTGCACCGCCGCCAGGGATCCCAGGCTTTGCTTGCCCTTTTCAACTTCAGCCCCAATCAGGCGGTCACCTATGCCCATTGGCCCGGCGGCACCTGGGAGAAGCTTTTGGATAGCCACGAGGCCCAGTGGTTGGGAAAGGGATCCCAACTGCCGGCAGAAAGCCAAGGGGATCCGGTTGAGGTACTGGGCTATGGGGTGGGCCTCTATGGTGCTTTGCACCGCTAACGCAGATGGCTGCGGCCAGAAGGGAAATCTCGACCGCTCCAGACCTGGCAAACGGAAACGGTCTAGCCGATCTTCGCGCCGCGGAAATAGAGGGAGTCAGGCAAGGGCCTGCGGGCGAGGCTGGGATTTCGGGAAGGTTTGCTCACCGGTTGGCCGCGATAGGTCAGCTTGGGCTTGGCAGGGTTGCCCGTAGGAGCAGCCTCTGGTTGGGACTGCACGGGTACGCCCGGCGACAGTTGAGCCCACACTTCCGCGTGATTCTCAAACTGCACCACAATGCTAAGAAATCCCCTTTCAATGTCGGCGCGACAGGCAGATATCGCGTCTTGGGCGCGTTTGTACACTTGCCGAAGGGCGTAGAAGTGATTCTGAAACTTGATCACCTCCACCAAACCCTGAGGAGTCGAAGCCCAGAAGCCACTGTCTGCATCGCTGTAGTCGAGAATAACCATGGCTAACTCCTACACTGACGAGTGGATGGATAAAGATCCCAACTCTTCCACTATGGATATTAAACGTCATGAAACGTAATGGTGAGCTTGATCACATTGATCACATTGAATCACAATTGACAATGTTTCGATATCACTATGGAAATAACTTGTAATCTTGACCGCAGCCGTAGCGCCAAGCCTCGCGGCGCCGCTTCCAGAAGTAGTCCTGGGGGTTGGTTTCCGGCTCCGGGCGATCTGTTAGCCTTTGCAGCAGCTCGTAGAGGCCAAGGGCGCCAAAGTGGCCCGCCCATGCCACCAGCTCCGGCAACCCCAACCGAGGCAAAAGTCTGGCTACCAAGCTGGGATCCCGACGCGTCACCCCCCACAGGGCCTGGGCCAAGCCGCCAAACTGCACCACATCCTGCAAAAAGGGCTGCACCACCTGGGGGCCAGCGGCAACCATGGCCGCAAACACCCTGCTCAACAGGCGGTTAATGCTATTGGGATCCCAACTTTTGTTCTGCAGAGGGGGAATCATGGCCTTCTGAAATAGCCAGGTCACGGCCAAGTTGGGCTGGTAGGGTTGCAGCAGGGCTAGGGCTGCCTGGTTCAACTGCCGTTGCGCCAGGGCCTCGTGGATCCCCTGCTGTAGGCGATCCAGGTGGCGCAACATGGCGCCAAAGCCGCCAAAGCTTAGAGGCGACTGGCTGCCACTGCTATCCCCCACCGCCAATAGGCGATCCCAGGGCAGTTGCAGCGGGCTGCGGCGGTAGGCGGGGAAAACGCCACATAGCTTGCGCACCCAGCGGATCTGGGCCAGCTCCACCCCCTGGTAGGCTGGCAGCAGCCGGCAGTAATCCCGCCAGAGCTGCTCTAGACTAGGCCGCTCCGGATCTCGGTCGCAGTAGGTGAACAGATAGGTGGTGCGCCCATCGCGGGCAGGGAAAGCTTCCCAAAAGGGCTGGTAGCCGTTCTGGGCTGGGGTAAAGCTGTAGAAGAGATCTCCCGTGGGTTGGTCGGGCAGCCCCTGGGCACAGGATCCCACCACCAGACAGACGCTATCTGGCGGCTGCCCTCGGCGAGCCTGGGCCACGAGGGGGGAGCGATGCCCCATAGCATCCACCAGCAACTGGGCAGTGAGGGATCCCGTGTTGGTTTGGATGCCGATCCCATCCGGGTGAACAGCAGCACCCAAAAAGCAAGTATTTTCCCGCAATTGGCCACCCCATTCCAAAAAGTGGGCTTTGCAGTGCTCCAGCAATCCAGCGGGATCCACCCCCACATTCAGCACCCCTTCCACCCACCAACTGGGGCCATCCCCAAAGCCAATACGCCCGCCAGGATAATGGGTCACCTGCACCTTCTCCCATTCCCTTGGGGTGAGCAGTTCCAGCTCCAGCAACACCTGCAATTCCTGCCGGGAGGTGTTCCACTCCTGCTCCCGACCCCGCAGGATCCCTCGCTCCAGCAGGATCACCCGCCAGCCCCGCTTGGCCAAAGCCGCCCCCAGAAGGATCCCCAAGGTGCCGCCGGCAATCACCACATCGGCATCCCAGGATTGGCTGCCCAAACGAGCGGAAGAAGGGTGAACCACTGCCGGGGGCAGTTCCGCCTGCGGCTGCCGCAGGGATCCCCACCAGCGATCCAAGGTGGGCAGGGCTTCTGGCGGGGGGACGAATTCAGCCATCGGCAGGAGGAACTTCACTCTAGACCAAGCCCCGACTTTTGAGGCGACGATGAATCAAAACCAGCGTATCCACCTCGCCGACATTGCCCGGAAACAACACCACCGGCAGGTTGGGAAAGCGGGGATGGTCTGCCGGGGTGATCACCATCGAGATCCCTGGGTAAATTTGCCCCAGCAAACGCACTGCCGGCAAGTCGAGGCCAGTGCTGAGGGTGTCGTTGGAGGTGATGCCACCCTTGCTGATGAGGTAGCCAATTCCCGGCGGCAACCCCTGCACCACGCCCATCAACAACCGGGAAACCTTCTGCCCAAAAGCTAGGCGCATTTCTACGGCGTCCTTTTCGAACGTCAGTTCCTCTCGGCTGGTGTAGACCACCGGCGTCAGACCCTGCTCATAGGCGCTGTGAACTTGGGCCAGGATCCCTGGCAGCAGCTCCGCGTCGGGATCCAATAGTCGCCTCACCTCCACCTCGATGCCTTGGGTTTCAGGCTCCTGCAGAAGGCGGGCCAACTGCTGGCTGGACTTTTGCACATGGGATCCCACGATCACCACCCCCGGTTGAGAGGAGCGAACAAACTGCCCCATCTGTTCCGGGGGAACGGGTTGTGGCGGCAATTGGGCCAAAGCCGTCAAGAGGCTGGCGGCGCTGCGGAACAAAAAGCGCTTCCCCTGCTCTATAGCCGCCCAAACATCCTGGGCAAACCGATCCAGATCCGCTTGAGTTTCTCCATCCACTACACAGCAGATATTCCCCTGCAAGGCCAGCAGCCGCGGCAAACAGCCAGAGCGAATCTGCTCCAGGGTAAATCGCTCCACTTGGTCAGCCCGGATCCGCCCCTGTGTTTTCTCCTGTACATAAGCGGGCAAATAGCTGTGGTGGTAGGCAAACACCGAGTCGCGGGCAAACTCCGTCTCATGCACCGGGATCCAGCGGCCCTCCACCCGCAGGTAATGGGTGCTCTGCCGCGTGATGCGCCCCCCTTCAAAAAAAGCCGGCACCAGAAAATGAGCATCGAAGGGCCCCAGCTCCGCTGCCATCACATCGGTTTCCAAGGGGTAGTGCCCCCGCAAAGTCGAGTCGGAGCGGCTGACGAAAATAGCCTGCTCACATCCCAGCTCCGCCATCACCTCCTTCAACGCCCCACATACCGACCGCGTCACCTCCGCTGCCTTCGCCGGGGGCAAAGCCCGAGTATTGGTGAGGATGAAGCGAATCGGCGAACGATCCTGCAACCCCAGCTTCAAGGTCTCCGGATCCCAGCGGGTGAGGAGCAGGCAACTGTGAACGGTTTGGGATCCGGTGGGATCATCGTCCAACACAATGATGGGGGGAAGAGCCATGAGACCGTCTCAATCGACAAAGCAACCCGAGAACTCCAGAGGACGAATCCCCCTCAGAGGGCAACCGCTGTTCTCATCTTCGCCTAAGTTGGCCGTCTTCTCTGCCCTTATTCCAGGCGAAGTTTGCCATGATTGAGATCAACTGGCTCTGTTGAATCCAAAACGACTGCAGACATTTCCCCCCTGCCCACATTCATGGGAGAAAGCCATGGGGCAAGCCGAGCTGCAACTTCACATCAAACGGGTACAGCAGGACGTGCTGCGCATGGGGGCGCTGGTGGAAAAGTCGGTGGTCTTGGCCCAGCAGGCCCTGTTTGAACAGAACTTGGCCGCCGCCGAACAGGTGATCGCCCAAGACAAGCAAATTGACCGTTTTTATCGTCAAATCGAGAAAGACTGTATTAATTTGATTGCCTTGCGCTCCCCGGTGGCGCGGGATCTGCGCTGGATCAGTACCCTGATGCAACTGGTACGCGATCTGGAGCGGATTGGCGACTACGCCAAAGATTTGGCCGAAGTGGCCCTGCGCTTGGTCATGTACCCGCCGCCCCCGGAGCTGGGTCGTATTCAGGTGATGATGCAGCGTTGCCAGAAAATGCTCAGCCACAGCCTGGTGGCCCTAACGGAATTGGATGCTGACCTGGGCCGACAACTGAAGCGGGAAGACGACGCCGTTGATGAAGATTACACTAACCTTTACAATACGTTGGCGCAGCAGTCTGACATTCGCGGATCGGTCGAGCCTATTCTATTGATGTTGCTGGCGATCCGTTACCTGGAGCGTCTGGCCGACCACAGCACCAACATCGGTCAGCGGGTAGCTTTTATTGTCACCGGCCAGCGTGACTAACGCCAACGGGTTGGGTCTTGCGATGTCTTAACCCCTCTTCTTCTCTCCTCTTTTGCCAATACCCAAAATGGACTTCTCTCGAATTTTTCAGCATTTTCTCTCTCAGCCTCCCGATCAATTGACCGACAAAGATACTCTTCTTGCCCTCTTGCAGTCCCCCGACCCAGAAGCGCCGGAAATGCTCGAGATTGCCCTAGATGGCCTGGTGCGGGCCGGGTTTCTGGAACGACTAGGGGATCCCCCTCGCTATCGGCGCAAGCCGGACGAATCTTTGGTGGTGGGGCGTTTGCGCTGTTCCAGCAAAGGCTTTTGCTTCGCCATTCGGGACGAGCCGGGGGTGGAGGATGTGTACATCCACGGCAGCAACCTCAGCGGCGCTTGGAATGGGGATCAGGTGTTGGCGCGGGTCACCAAAGATGGCAACCGTCGCCGCAGCCCTGAGGGAGAGGTGGTGGCCGTTGTGGAGCGGGCCAATTCTGCCCTGGTGGGTCGCCTCAAACAGACGGAACAGGGTTTTCGGGTGGTGCCCTTGGACGACCGGCTGCTGTTCGAGCTGGCCCTGACGGAGGGATCCCCTGTCGAGCTGGCGGAAGGGCGGGTGGCCTATGTGGAGGTGAATCGCTACCCGCTGGGGGATCTGCCCCCAACCGGAACCATTCGCAAAATTTTGGGCGACGGCCCAGAGGCCTCCATCGATGCAGATTTGGTCTGTTGCAAGTACGACCTACCGCAGGAGTTTCCCGCCCCGGTGTTGGAGGCAGCAGCAGCTCTGCCCAAAAAGCTCAGCCGCTCTGACCAAAAGGGCCGCCGCGATCTGCGCGATTGGTTTTGCATCACTTTGGAGCCTTTGGATCTGCAGCATCCCCACGGCTTGGAACCCAACGTGGCTGTTTCCTTGCAGCGGCAAGAGAATGACCACTGGCTGCTGGGGATCCACATTGCCGACGTAGCCCACTGGCTGGATCCCGACCACCCCTTGGAGCAAGAGGCTCAGCAGCGGACGGCCACCGTCTACCTCGATACGATGGTGCTGCCTCTCTTTCCGCCGGAGGTGCACAACCGCCTGGCTCTGTTGCCACAGCAGGAGCGCTTGGCCTATTCACTGCTAGTGACCCTCGACCCAGAAGGGGTGGTACAAAACTTCGAGATTTACCCCAGCCTGGTGCAATCGCGGGCTCACCTGTCCTATGGTCAGGTGCAGGCTCTTTTGGCCACCACCGCCGACTTGGGCCCCGACGAAGAAGTGCCGGAGTTGATGGCCCTGCTGCAAAATCTGCTGCGCCTCAGCCAGATCCTGCGGGCCAAACGTCACCAGGCGGGGGGATTTGACCTGCCCCTGTTGGATTTGCTCACTCCCTACTCTGCCGATGAAAGCGGCTACGGCCCCCTCTTGATCAGCGATCGCCTCGGCGCCCATGCCCTGATGACGGAAATTCTCCTGCTGGCCAACCAAATCCTGGGCCACCATTTGCGCCAGTTGGGGATCCCTTCTTTGGCCCGCGTGCAGCCTGCCCCTGCCGCCGAGGCCCTGCAGAGCTTTTTGCGCCTGGCCAATGCCATGAAGCTGGATCTGAATTTGCAAGATCCCGCTGTCGTAACTCTGGCGGACTGGCAGCGGATTTGTGCCCGCATCACCGCTCCCGATGTGTTGGCCTCTGGCGCGAGCCCGGCCTTGGTGGCGCAGATGCTGGCCACCTTGCCCCCGGTGGAGTATCGTCTCCAGCCTCTGGAAGAGCAACTCGGCCATTTTGGGTTGGGCCTCAAAGAACCCTACGCCACCTTTACGGCCCCCTTGCGCCGCTATGCCGACTTGCTCAATTTGCGTGCTCTGCACCTGGCCCTGAGCAAAGGACGCGATCGCCGCAGCCCTCGCTCCAAAACCGTGGTGGATCTGCACGGCCCCAGCGGCTACGGCCAAATCGACTGGCAGGTGTTGCCGCCCAAGGTGCAGGAGGAATGGCAGGCGTTTCTCCAGGCGCAACTGCCCAAAATTCAGGAGGGGTACCGGATCCGGCAGCAGGCGGAACGGGAGCTGATGGGCCTGAAGCGCTCTGAGTTCATGCAAAAGCACCTGGGAGAGGTGTTCCCCGGCCTGATCATCGGCGTCCAGAACTACGGCTTTTTTGTCCAGGTGGATCCCATCTTGGCGGAAGGCTTGGTGCGGGTCAGCACCCTGAAAAACGATTGGTACGAGTACCGCAGCCGTCAGCAGGCGCTGGTGGGACGCAAGAGTCGGCGCCAGTTTCGCCTGGGGGATCGGGTGGAGGTGCAGATTAAGAACGTGGATTACTACCGCCAACAAATTGACCTGGCGGTAATCGGGGAAGGCCGTCCCTACGAAGAAGAAGAATAAGGCGGGGATCCCTCCATGGATCGCAGCTGGAGAGGACGGTTGTTGCGAACTCTGGCTCTGGCAAAATAGGCGATACCTAGATCAGGAAGATCCTACCGGAGCTTCCGGCACCCAGCTCTACTGCCCCGAAAGAGTCCAGGGTGCTCCCTGTGTCTGTATTGCCTTCCTATACTGAGTAGCAAAGCTCTGCCGAACTTCTATGCAGCCCACCAATCCCAACCAATTTACCGAAAAAGCTTGGAGCGCCATTGTCCAGTCCCAAGATGTGGCCCGGCGGCACCAGCAGCAACAGTTGGAAACCGAGCATTTGCTGATCTCCCTTCTGGATCAAGAAGGGGGGCTCACCCAAACCCTCCTGCAACGGGCAGGTATCGATCCGAGGCTGGTGCGGGATAAAGTGGAAAGCTTCATCAACCAGCAGCCCAAGTTGGCGCGGGTGGATCAGCTCTACTTGGGTCGCGGCCTGGAAACCACCCTGGATCGGGCCGAGGAGTTTCGCAAAGAGTACGGCGATGATTTCATCTCGGTGGAGCACTTGTTTTTGGGATCCCTGCAAGATGAGCGGGTGGGCAAGCGGGTCTTGGCACCCCTGGGCCTGACGGTAGAGCGCCTCAAACCGGTCATCAAAGAGGTGCGAGGCAAACAGCGGGTCACCGACAAAAACCCCGAATCCCGCTACGAAGCCCTGGAGCGCTATGGCCGCGATCTCACCCAGGCGGCCCGCGAAGGGAAGCTGGACCCGGTGATCGGGCGAGATGACGAGATCCGCCGCGTCATTCAGGTGCTCTCCCGCCGCACCAAAAACAACCCCGTCCTCATCGGCGAACCCGGCGTGGGGAAAACAGCCATTGTGGAGGGCCTAGCCCAGCGCATCAACCGGGGAGATGTGCCGGAGTCTCTGAAAAACCGGCGAGTCATTGCTCTGGACATGGGCGCTCTCATTGCCGGGGCCAAGTACCGCGGGGAATTTGAAGACCGCCTCAAAGCTGTGCTCAAAGAGGTCACTGAATCCGAAGGCCAGATCATCCTCTTCATCGACGAGTTGCACACCGTTGTCGGCGCCGGGGCCGGCGAAGGGGCCATGGATGCCGGCAACTTGCTCAAACCCATGCTGGCGCGGGGCGAGTTGCGCTGTATCGGCGCCACCACCCTGGATGAATACCGCAAGCACATCGAAAAAGATGCGGCCCTAGAACGCCGCTTTCAGCCGGTGTACGTGGATCAGCCTTCGGTGGAAGATACCATCTCCATCCTGCGCGGCCTCAAAGAGCGCTACGAGCTGCACCATGGGGTCAAAATCAGCGACTCCGCCTTGGTGGCGGCAGCGGTGCTCTCCAACCGCTACATCTCCGAGCGCTTCCTGCCCGACAAAGCCATCGACCTGGTGGACGAGGCGGCGGCCAAGCTGAAAATGGAAATCACCTCCAAGCCCGTCGAATTGGATGAAATTGACCGGCGGATCATGCAACTGCAGATGGAGGAGCTCTCCCTGAAAAAAGAAGATGATGCTGCCTCTAGAGATCGCCTCAGCAAAATTGAGCAGGAGCTGGCCAACCTGACGGAGCGACAACGGGAGTTGAATGCCCGCTGGCAATTTGAAAAAGAGGCTATTGAGCGCCTGCAAAGCCTTAAAGCTGAGCGGGACGCCGTTAAGCTTCAAATTGAGCAGGCTGAACAAAAATATGACCTCAACCGCGCTGCCGAGCTTAAGTACGGCAAGCTGATGGAATTGGAGCGGCAAATCCAAGAGCAGGAGGCTCACCTGGCCAAGCTGCAGACCAACGGCGAGCCGCTGCTGCGGGAGCAAGTGACTCCTGAAGATATCGCTGAGATCGTCTCCCGCTGGACTGGGATCCCAGTCACCAGCCTGATGGAGTCGGAAAAGCAGAAGCTGCTGCGCCTGGAAGCCCATTTGCACCAGCGGGTGGTGGGCCAAGACGAGGCGGTAGCCGCCGTAGCGGCAGCCATTCGGCGCGCCCGGGCCGGCATGAAGGATCCCAATCGCCCCATCGGCTCTTTCCTGTTCATGGGGCCCACTGGCGTGGGGAAAACCGAGCTGGCCCGTGCTTTGGCGGAGTTCCTCTTCGACACTTCCGAGGCGATGGTGCGCATCGACATGTCCGAGTACATGGAGAAGCACTCGGTCTCTCGTCTAATCGGAGCTCCTCCAGGCTACGTGGGCTACGAAGAAGGCGGGCAGCTCTCCGAGGCGGTGCGGCGACGCCCCTACTCGGTGGTGTTGTTTGACGAGGTGGAAAAAGCCCACCCGGATGTCTTCAACATCCTGCTGCAGGTGCTGGACGATGGCCGCATCACCGACTCCCAAGGGCGGACAGTGGACTTCAAAAACACCATCATCATCATGACCAGCAACATCGGCAGCGACCTCATCCTGGAAATTGGGGCCGATGAAAGCCGCTACGAGGAGATGAAAACTCAGGTGCTGGCCATGCTGCGGCACCACTTCCGACCGGAGTTTTTAAACCGGGTGGACGAGCTGATCATCTTCCACGCCCTCACCAAAGAGCAAATTCGCCAGATTGTCGGCCTGCAAATGCAGCGGGTGGAAAAGCTGCTGGCAGATCAGCAAATCGAGATCCTGCTCACCGAAGAAGCCAAGGACTACCTGGCAGAGGTGGGCTACGACCCAGTGTTCGGGGCCCGTCCCCTGAAGCGGGTGATCCAGCGGGAGATCGAAAATCCCATTGCCACCAAGCTGCTGGAAAACGAGTTCCTACCCGGCGACCGCATTTTGGTGGATGTAGCCAACGAGCGGTTGATCTTCCGCAAGATCGGCTCTCAGCCCAGCCAGGAGCCACCTGCTGCTGTGGCCGTCAGCTAAAGTGAGGGATCCTTCACAAAGTGATCACCTGGTCAGGTGGGTTGTCCTTCAAGGCCTCGTAGAGGTCAGGGAAACAGCCCACCTGCACTCCTTTGACGACGTTTTTGGGAACGCACCGAGCTGGCTCTCTGCGCCCGCGTCCTTGAGCGTCGCACCAGCGGGGTTCCCCTTCGGCTAAGTTGCGCTCCAGGGCACACATGTCGCACATCATCAGCAGGATGTTTTGCTCTTGGGCAACCTTGGCCAAGCGCTCGCCAATGGGATCCCCCTGCCGCAAAACAAAGCAGTTGTCGTCGAAAAAGAACATGCCCACCACCTGCGCTCCATGCACCCCTGCTTCTAGCTGAGGCAGGATCATCTGGCCCAATTTGTAGGTGCCGCAGCGGGGATGGGTGAACACGTAGGCAACTTTCATGAGGCCCTCCTTGCTGTTCTCAATTTTGATTATCAATGATTATCATTTTCAAAGTAACACGAATTCCCTGACGGGGGTTGCCGGAACCCAGCAGGCCGAGGTGGAGGTTCATTGCGAACCTGCTTGAGACTGTTCCTGATGCCTTTGTGCTGTCCAGCTCCTCTCCCTTCGCAGGAGAGGGAAGTTACGATTATTTCGATTCAAACCAGGACGCTGCACCCACACCTAAAACGTTGGTCGCGTTGTCGCGTCAGCGTTGCGGAGCAATAATGCGGCGGGCCAGAAGGCTTTTCTCAATAGCCCAGGCGTCTCACCCTAACCTGAAATGACTACAGATTGTGGGTTTACTGAGGACACGGCCAATTATTCAGTGGCATTTCTCACTTGAGATGCGGGAGGGGTTTTCTGGCGGGTTGTCAGCTAGAAATCGCAGGAGCCCCGCACTGTACCCGTAGGGTCAGTGCCGGGAGGAATGCGCTTTGATGAAGTACAATGAACTTATGAGCCAAGT
>NZ_JBSSBR010000042.1:0-22091 GCF_054059035.1 Thermostichus sp. MS-CIW-36 | reverse complement strand
GAAGACTTCTTTACTACTGATCAATCCATCCTCCTTCCGAAGTTGGTTTGCTAAGTGCTGCTATTGTACCCCTTGAGCCCTTAACAGGCTGTACCCTGTGGCCATCTGTTTTGAGCTTGGCTGTGAGCACCTCATCACCTTCTATAATGAGAGATGCCCACAGCCGCAAAGAAAAACTTATTTTTCTCAGCTATTCGAAAAATCGAATATTAGAGAAGAGGAAAAGTTGAGGGGATGAACTTTTTTGGCCATCCTGCTCTTCCCAAATTCTTCTCTCAACCAGAATCCAATACCGACCTATTTTTTGATAACGATCTTCGTAGATCATCTTTGCTTGAGTTTTTTCTCCAGTTCCTGGGCTACAATACTCAGCAGTGTAGTGAGTGGGTAGGTAGCCCTCACCTGTATCGTAAAACTCTTGAACTGAGACTGTAATT
This sequence comes from Thermostichus sp. MS-CIW-36, assembly GCF_054059035.1. Lineage (NCBI taxonomy): Bacteria > Bacillati > Cyanobacteriota > Cyanophyceae > Thermostichales > Thermostichaceae > Thermostichus > Thermostichus sp. MS-CIW-36. Next base: position 21,654 of record NZ_JBSSBR010000042.1, on the reverse strand, counting down.
GTCCGATTGGCAAGATGGCGATGTACCATTTGAATGTGCTTGCCCTGAACCCAGTACCTATCGGTAGAAGATAAGCCCGAAACAAGAACTTCAGTGATGTCTGAATTTTGTGGCTCTCCATAGGCAAAGGTGTGGCCACCGTGTTCCTCGTCGAAGGAATGACGAACGCGATGCACCATGACTTCCCACATCTGTTCCCGTATTTTCTGGCGGATCTCCTCGTCCTCGACGCCGGCAACATCGATCTTCATGTTGCGGTCAATACTCACAACTCCTGAGAAGGAGAGGCTGCTGTCACCTTCTTTGGGAAAGTAGGTTATCTCAGCTCGGTAGCCAGGAAAGTCTTTGTCCCAGGTGTAGCGATTCTCAAAAGCCTCCTTGAATAGCTCTCGGGCCGGAGCTTGCTGTGCTGCCATAATCTCCTCCTTAATGAGAAATTTTACTATTTAAATCCTAGTAGAGGCTGATGGCTGGCCTTGGGATTTTAAGGTTTCCTTATGACTGGCCACCCGCTCAGCTCTCTTGTTATCGAAGTTTCTCGAAGTTCTTGGCGGTTACCGATGGGCAGGAAGGCGGAACCTCAATCCTTCACTTGGCCTGAGGGGAGCCTTGAAGTTAATGAAAACCATTGGCAAGGCGCTGTCCACTGGCAACAGAGGGAGAGAGCTAAGCTAAAGCTCGGCGCTGTTGGCCTTTTGGCGACAAGCTGGCAGGAAGAGAGTCTGCTTTCTCAACTCACTCCATGTCCAAAATCCAACCCCTGAACCCAGAGCGGATCGCCCAGATGGCCGCGGGAGAGGTGATCGACTCGCTGGGGGCTGCTCTGCGGGAATTGCTGGAAAATGCCCTCGATGCCCAGGCCACCCGAATTCAAGTGGAGATCTGGCCGACTCGCTGGCAGGTGCGGGTGGGGGATAACGGCCACGGGATCCCCGCTTCGGAGCTGGAGCAGGTGGCCCGTCGCCACACCACCAGCAAGTTGGACGGTTGCAGCCTGGGGTTTCGGGGCGAAGCCTTGCACAGCCTGGCCCGGCTGGGATCCCTGACCATTCAGACCCGCCACGTTTCTGATGCTCACGGCTGGCTGGCCGCCTACGATCGACAGGGGGAGTTGGTTCACAAGCAGCCGGCAGCCACTGCCTTGGGAACGGTGGTGACGGTGGCGGATTTGTTTGCCGACTGGCCGCTGCGCCGTCGAGTTTTGCCCCAAACTCGCTCGCTCCTAACCCTGGTGCAAAATGCGGCCCTAGCCCATCCCTGGGTCAGTTGGCAGGTGCATCAGGAGGGGCAATTGCTGCTCAGCCTCTGGCCGGGAAAGTCTCTGCAAGATCTGCTGCTGCAGGTGTTGCCGCAGGTGGATCCCTCAGATCTGCGCTATCGGCGGATCCAGGATGGGGACAGCGATTGGGAAGTGGTGCTGGGCCTACCGGATCGCTTGCATCGCCCTCACCCCGATTGGATCCGCGTGGCCGTCAACGGCCGGTTTGTGCAGATGCCCGACTGGCAACGGCTAATCCAGTCGGTTTTTCACCACGCATTGCCCCGCCACCGCCATCCGCTGGTGGTTGTTCACCTGCGCCTGCCCCCAGAACAGGTGGATTGGAACCGTCATCCTGCCAAAAGCGAGCTCTACCTGGAGCATCTGACGGCCCGCCAGGAGCAGTTGCGCCAACACCTGCATGCCCTTCTGCAATCGGGATCCGAGCAGGCCAGCCGCCGCTCTGTGCATCTGATCCGGGCCAGCGAGGCCAAGGTGGTCTATCGAGTCTCGCCCGATTTTCAGAGCCATCTTCCTCCCTCTGACCGGCCAACTTCTCCCTTGCCTCCCCTCAGGGCGCTGGCCCAACTGCATCGGATCTACATCTTGGCGGAGCATCCCCAGGGGCTATGGCTGGTGGAGCAGCACCTGGCCCACGAGCGAGTTCGCTACGAGTACATCCGGCAGCATTGGCAACTGGTAGCACCGGAGACGCCCATAACGCTGCAAGGACTATCGCCCCAAGCCCTGGAGCGGTTGGAGCAGTTGGGGCTGGAGCCAGAACCCTTCGGCCCCAATACCTATCTCATCCGACGCATTCCTCTGGCCTTGGCATCGGAAGATCCAGAGGAGGTACAGGGATCCCTGCTAGAGCTCAGCCGTTGTCAAGATGTGCAGGCAGCCCAGGTGGCGGTGGCCTGTCGAGGGGCCTTGCGCAATGGGATCCCACTGACCCTGGAGCAGATGCAAAAGCTGTTGGAAGCCTGGCAGCGCACCGCCAACCCCCACACTTGTCCCCATGGTCGCCCAGTGTATCTGGCCTTGGCAGAAAAAGATCTGGCCCGTTACTTCCGCCGCCGTTGGGGTCTCTGCGACCGGCCTATCTCCGACTCCAAACTGGGATCCCTGTGGGGGCTGGATCCGCTGGGAGACAGGTTTGCTGCCCAGGTGCGGCGCTCAAGCGGCTCTTCTGCGTCGGAGCCCACGGACGAGGCCAGTTCTGCCCCACTATAATCGGGGGTGTCCAACTGCTGAAACCCCTGAAACGCCATGGCTTCTTATCTCAAACTCAAAGCCCAAGAAGAGACCTGGCTGCAGCGCCATTCCCGTCTGATCTTGGCGATCCTGGCCGGCCTGGGATCCCTGTTGACGGCCTATCTCACCTACACCAAGCTGACGGAGCAGCCCGCTGCCTTCTGCACGGGGGATGGGGGGTGTGACCTGGTGCTCTCCAGCCGTTGGGCAGAGTTTTTGGGGATCCCGACCGCGGCTGTTGGCCTGTTGGGATTTTTGGGAGTCTTGGCGCTGGCGGTGCTGCCGGATGGGATCCCACTGGTGAAGCGGTGGCGCTGGCCGGCCCTGTTTGGCTTGGTTTCCGCCATGACCGCCTTTGAGATGTACATGCTTTACCTGATGGTGGCGGTGCTGCGGCAATTCTGCATGTATTGCACCACCGCGATCATCTTGGTGGCGGGGCTGGGGCTGGTGACCGTGCTGGGCCACCGCTGGTTGGATTGGGGCAAGCTGGTCTTTGGCTACATTCTCATAGGCTTTCTCACGTTGGTGACCACGATTGGGGTGTACGCCAACCAAGTTCCCCCGCCTAGCCCCCTGGCGGTAGGGTTGGCAGCCCACCTGCGGCAGATCGGCGGCACCATGTACGGGGCCTATTGGTGCCCCCATTGTCAAGATCAGAAAGAGCTGTTCGGGGCAGCTTTCGACCAAGTGCCCTACGTGGAGTGCTCCCCCAACGGCCCCGGCACTCCCCAAGCTCAAGAATGCACAGAAGCGGGGATCACCAGCTATCCCACCTGGATCATCAATGGCCGCACCTACACAGGCGTTCGCTCTCTGGAAGCCTTGGCAGTGGCCTCTGGCTATCCGCTGGAAGAGGGCAGATAAACCTCTGGGGTTGGGGTGAGGATGTGAACTCGGTTGCGCCCCGCCTGCTTGGCCTGGTAGAGCGCGCTATCCGCCTGCTGCAAGGCGGTTTCCGGTTCTGGGCAGTAGTCTTCGCTGAGCACGATCCCACCAATGCTGAGGGTAACCGGCAAGCTGCGCTTGGGGGAGATGTCAATTGGCCGTTTGGCAATAGCCTGCCGCAGAGACTCTGCGTAGCGACCGCAGCAGGGGGGGCTAAGCCCGGGCGTAACGCAAACAAATTCTTCTCCACCGTAGCGGTAGAGCAGGCTGGAAGGCCGCAGTTGATTTTGCAGCCGCCCGACGATGGCCTGCAGCACACAGTCGCCGATGTAGTGGCCGTAGCTGTCGTTGACCTGCTTGAAATGATCCACATCCATCATCAGCAGGCAGAGATAGCGGTAGCGAGCCTCCCCGCGGGGCCCCACCTGCTTGAGCAAATGGGGCAGCGCCTGATCCAGAGCTCGCCGGTTCAACGCCCCGGTCAAGGGATCCGTCAAAGACAAAGACTCCAACAACTCATTGCGGGCTCGCAATTGCCGGTTGGCCTGGGCCAAAGCTTGGGTGAGCCGCTGGAGACGTAACCCTGCCCGCACCCGCGCCCGCAGCTCCTCAGGATCGACCGGCTTGGTGATGAATTCATCCGCCCCCGCATCCAGCCCCTCTACCCGAGCCTCAACTTCAGAACGGGACGTGAGCAAAATGAAATAGACGAACTGCCCTGCTGCGGATCCCTTGAGACGGCAACAGAACTCTACCCCCGACATCTCAGGCATGACCCAGTCGCAGATCACCATGTCGGGCCACTCGCTCTCTTCCAAGCTTTGCAAGGAATCCCAAGCTGCTCGGGCGCTTTCCCAGCTTTCCACGTAGTACTGAGAGCCTTTGAGAACATTGATAATGTAGCAACGAACCACTGGGTCATCATCAACAACCCAAATGCGGGGGGTGCGAGCCGGAACAGAGCTCCAAAAGGCTTCTTCTTCTGCAGGCCCAAGAGCCGAACCAGAAGGGTGGTATACAGAATCCAAGCCCTCCAGATCAAGGGATGGCATAGCTAAAGAGGAATCGCCCATTGTAGTCGGATCCCAATCTTAGCGCCAACAGCTAGTTGGAACCAGAACCGGGAGCGGCCAAATAAGCATGGTTGGAGACCCGCTCGCGGATCCCAAGGTGCAGTGCTTCCACAAACTGCCGCACCCGAATCGGGTCGATCATGGGAAAGGGATCCGAATAGCCTGCCGGCATGCCTGCGGAACGGGAAGACCGCTTCAGAGAACTGGCCACAATCACGCCATCTGCCCGCCGGATCAGGCTGCCGATGTTTTCAGCAGTAGCCCCCGAGCCGATGAGCAGCGGCACCTGAGGAGCAACTTTGCGGGCCAGCTCCAGCTCCTCCAGAAGGGGTGGCTTGCCGGTGGCCCAGCCGGAAAGGATGATGGCATCGGCCAGGCCACGTTCCACCGTGTCGGTGATGGCCGCATCCAGACTGATGGGACCTAGGGGTTGGGCGTGTTTCACCAGCACATCGGCGAAAATCTTGATGTTAGCCCCCAGCTCCCGGCGATAGCGCAGCAGGCGGTAGGCATTCCCCTCGATAATGCCTTGGTCGGTCACCATCGCCCCGCAGAGCACATTCACCCGGATGAACTGCGCCCCCACGCAGGCGGCAATTGCCAGAGCACTGCAGCCATCGTTGCGCAAGACATTGATCCCAACCGGCAGCGAGACCAGGGTTTTCAGCCGCTGGACGATGACGGTCATGGCGCTGACCACCGCTGCGTCCACCCGATCCTTGGCAAAGGGGGCATCGTAAAAGTTCTCGACAAGGATCCCGTCTACCCCTCCTGCAGCCAGGGCAGTAGCTGCCTGTTCTGCCTGAGCGATCACCCACTCCAAGTCCCCCCCCCAACGGGGTGAGGTGGGCAGCGGCAACAAATGAACCACCCCAATGACCGGATGGGGGGTTTTGAAGAGGTGTTGCAGCAGGTTCACCGGCAAGCTTCCTCAGGGATCCCTAACGATCTTACGCCTGGATCTGACCCACAGGGGTATTCTCTGGGGGAAGTGTAACATCAGGGCTGGGGGGAGAAGAGCGGGCTAGGCCTCGGAGCAATTGCGGCACCATCCCCGGCCCTTCGTAAGCCCAGCCGGTGTAGACCTGCAGCAGGCTGGCTCCCGCTTCCAGTTTCTCCAAGGCGTCGGCCAAGGTGAAGATGCCCCCCACTCCGATGATGGGCAATTTTCCTTGGGTGGAGCGGTGGATGTAGCGGATGACTTGGGTGGAACGCTCCCGCAAGGGGGCACCGCTGATCCCGCCGGCTTCTGCAAGGATTGGCCTAGACTCCGCTGGTGCGAAGGGGATCCCGCGGCCAGGCAGGAAACGGGTTTTCAGGTTATCGCGGCGCAGGGTGGTGTTGGTGGCCACAATCCCGGCCAGTTGATGGTCTTGGGCCAGCTCCAGGATGCTGTCAATGTCGGGCCAGTCCAGATCGGGGGCGATCTTCACCAGGAGGGGTTTTCGCTTCTGATTTTCCTGCTGTAAGGCAGATAGGATGGGCTCCAGTTGCTCAGCAGCCTGCAGGGATCGCAGCCCCGGCGTGTTGGGGGAGCTGACGTTGACCACAAAGTAGTCCCCCAGATCCTGGAGCAGCCGGAAGCTGGCCAGGTAATCGGCAGCTGCTTCTTCTAGGGGGGTGATTTTGGCTTTGCCCAGGTTGATTCCGATGGGGATGGGACGTTGGTGTAGCCGACGCAACCGTTCCGCCAGAGCCGCCGCCCCTTGATTGTTAAAGCCCATGCGATTGAGGGCAGCGCGATCTTGGGGCAGTTGAAACAGGCGAGGTTTGGGGTTGCCCGGTTGGGGCTGAGGAGTGACGGTGCCCACCTCTACAAAACCAAATCCTAGGCTGGGCCAGACGCCTAGAGCCAGGCCATCTTTGTCGAAGCCCGCAGCCAACCCAAGGGGATTGGGAAAGGTAAGGCCCCACAGCGACACCGATAGCCGGGGATCCCGGTAGCAAAACAGTCGCTCCAGAGCCGATAGGATCCCGGTGGCCTGGGTGGCATCGATCCAATGCAAGGCGCGCAGCAGGCCCATCTTGACCGCTTCCGGGTCGGCTCTCAGCCCAGAAAAAAGCAGAGGCCACAACACATCTCGGTACAGGTTCACCGCAAAGACCCTCTACAGGTAAACTGCCCCTTGGCTGTAGCTTGCTTCCGCGTCGCAAAAATCGGTGAGCAACTGATGGACTCCGGGCTCACTGCCAGCTAAGGGATATCCCATTGCAGCACTCAACGGTAACCTCTCTGGGCTTGCTCTTTGCCGGAGATGGAGTCCCTTTGCCGCTCAAGGCTGGCTCCCCAAACTGCCCCCAAGAGTAAGGTTACCAGCAGGTGAATGCGGCCATCCAACATCACCACGTCCAAAAGCCCTGAGGCAAAAAACGCCGTCAAGGCCAGCAGCATCCCCAGCAGGACACTTTCTTGCGAGCGCCGCCAAGCTTGCCATCCCCGCGCCAAAATCCAGCCCCACAGGATCAGATGGCCCAGCAACAGCGGGATCCCACCCTCGGCTGCCAGGTGTAGGTACAGATTGTGGCAATGGCCCAGCAGCTCCGGCGGATCTTGAGCATTGTAAAGAGCGGCAAAGCTTTGCCAGCCCCAACCGGTCAAGGGCCGCTCCTGCACCATCTGCAGGGCGAATTGCCAAGCATCCAGCCGGTTGGCGGTGGAACTATAATGGAGCGCCTGGGGATCGAAGGTGTCTGCCAGACGGCTCCAAATCAATCGGGGCACTACGGCCCGCCAGCCCGGCCAATCCCAAGCAGCAGCCAAACCAGCCAACCCTATGCCGACCAAGATCCCGATCCCCCACCAACAGCGCCGTAGGGCCAGCCCTATCACCAGCGCCAGCCCCCCCGCTCCCCAGCCGTTGCGAGAGGCCGTCAGCAGCAACAAGAGGGATCCCAGCCCCAGCACAGCTCCCAGCCCTACTGCCTGTGGCCAGTCTCTATCGGCTCGATCCAGCCACAGCCCTGCCGCCAAACACAGGTGGATCACCAGGTAGATGGCCAGGATATTGGGGGAAGTAAAAGCTGCCGCCGGTCGCTCTCCCCCGGCAACCCCCGTGATCCAAACCGGCCCCCAGAAGAAGTGCCCCTGCCATTCCCACAGCACTTCTCCCCAACCCAAAAGCAGCATCAGCCCGCTGCCCAACACCAACATCTGGGCCAAACGCCGACGGCCTACAGGATGGAACTCCGTCCCGCTACCGCGAGAGGCCAGCGCATCGGCAAAGGCCGGCAGCATCAACAAAAAAGGCCAGTAGTTGAACATCCCCGGCAGGCTCAGTCGCCAATCCTCCCCCCAAAAGGCCACTCCCACCGCAGCCAGGCTCAGGAGAGCCGCCAGTCCAAATAGAGGATCCCGCAGGATCCGGCCACCGCAGCGGGTATAACCCTGAATCGTTCCCACCAAAGCCAACAGCAAGCTGGGGGCCAGATTCACCGGGATCAGCGCCGCTGCCGCCAGCAGCCAGCCCCGCGGTTGAGAGGGCAAGGGATCCGGCGACAGTTGTTGAGACGAAACCGGTGCCGAAGAAGACATCACTCATCCTCGATGGGGATCCCTGGCCTTACCTGCCCCTGGCCGAAGTAGCGCCCAAATTGCAGCTCGTACACCTCATCTTCATCTTGGGTTTCTACCCAGAGCTCCGAGCGGGCATAGCCCACGCACAGCAGCCCATACCCCTGCTCCTTCAGCTCCCGCGAGATGCCCATTGCCTCCGGCTGATACAGGGATCCCCGCCGTACCCGCACCGCACAGGTGGTACAGGCGCCGTTGCGACAGGCAAAGGGCAGTTGGATCCCTTGGGCCTCGGCGCTGGCCAAAATGTATTGATCCGCCGGCACCTGGATCAGATAGTGGGTGTCCCGTTGGCGGTCATGGATGTGAACCGGGTAAGAAGGGACAGAAGAGGAAGAACGCATGGGGAAGTGGCCTTTTTGCAGAGCAGAAATCTTTTTCATGATTCCACAGGATTTTAACCACTACCCCACCAAACCTGAACCGGCTGGGGATCCCCAGGAGCTGAAGCCGATCTGTTGGTGGTTCTAAAGATAAACAAACAGACTTCGAGTTGGTTGTTGAGATAAGCTACAGGTAGGCCTCCCAAGGAGAGCATCCCATGCTGGAAACCCCCAATGCCAATCTGGCCTCACCGGAAAAACCTTCGCCTTCCCTCTCTGCCGAAACCCTCAACAAGCTGATCGAGAGCAATGCTGAAAGTCGGCCTTGGGGGAGCTTTACAGTGCTGGAAGAGGGCCCTGGCTACAAAATCAAGCGGATCGTGGTTTTGCCCAAGCATCGCCTTAGCCTGCAGTTGCACTACCATCGCAGCGAACACTGGATCGTCGTTGCCGGCACCGCCAAGGTCACCTGCGGAGACGAAGAAAAGCTCATTACGGCCAACCAATCCACCTATGTGCCCCCTTGCACCAAGCATCGTCTGGAAAACCCCGGCGTTATCCCTCTGGTGATTATCGAGGTGCAAAACGGCCAGTACTTGGGCGAAGACGACATTGTCCGCTTCAGCGACGACTACGCCCGGGTTAACGGTGGGCAAAAGTAGCCAATCTCAAATGGCCTAGGCAAGCTTTTGGCTGCTGAGGATCGCGATCCTCTAGAACAGCAGCATTGCCAGCAGGGCAACCACCAACAACAGCACAGCCCACATAGCCTGCCAGAAGGGATGGTAGCTGGTGATGAGCTGGCCATGGTGGCTTTGAAAGCGGGCCAGATCCAGGTAAGGGACCACCCCCCGTCGGAACCACCCCACTGCGGATCCCTCTTGGCCGATTACCCCCCCTGCCTGGCGCGCTCCAAACAGGAAGTTGCCCAGCGGCCCAAAGCGGGAAGCATAGCGTAGGAAGATCATGCCGGTCTTATCCTGGAACTTGAGATCGGAGCCGAAGCGATAGCCCGGATCCCCCCGCCCGATCACCCGCCCCTCCAACTGCATCGGCAACCCGCGCAAGGGGCTGGCGTAGGGATTGCTCATGGCCTTCAACACGGTCAACGCTGGCGGGTTTTCTAAGCTGGGGTACATCACCGTCATCTTCAGCAGCAGGCCCAAGCCCACCCCCATCAGGGTCAGCCCGGCAAACATTTCATAGAAGCCCACCTGCAAGGCCGGGATCCCGAGCAGCGCCCCCACAATCGCCCCCAGCCACTCGGCGTTCAACAGCAGTATATCCAGCAGAAAGTTCCCGTAGAGCTGTTGCCGGTTGAGCTGCTTGCCCTGGGCAACCACGCTGGCCATATCGAACTCCACCGGCAGATCCAGTTGCTCCGCATAGGTGCTCAGCGCCCGTACCCGTTTGCCCGTGAGGGGATGGGTGGAGTTCAGCTCCATCCACCAGGCCCAAGGGTTAAACAGATCCCACAAAAATACCCTGCCCACCTGGCCGGGATCCGAGGCAACCCGGTAGGCCGTCCCCGCCGTAACAGCCGCCTTGGCATCGTAGATCCCCAAAGCCCGCGTTCCTTCCAGCAGGCGAGCACTGCGCTGTCGGGTTTCCTCATCCCGCTCCCGCTCTCCCTCTTGCACAATGCCGTAGGCAATTTTCACCAAAGCCCGCGAGAGCCCATTGGGGTTGCCGGTGGTTTCGGCAGCAAAGTGGTCGGCAAAGTACTCCCGCACCCGCGACAGATACAGCAACAAGTAGGAGCCGGCCACATAGAAAAAGTAGGCGACCAAGGCCAGGGAGCGGAGGCTGCCCCTTTTGCCGTTGTCGCGCGCATCCCGCATGTAGACGTAGAGAAGGTAGAGAATCTGCACCAGCGTGGAAGCCAGGGTCATGACGGCGAAATCCCAGTGGATCACATGCCCCAGCTCGTGGGCATAGACCGTAGCCACCTCTTCATCTTCCAAGTAGGTGAACAACCCTTCGCTGACAACAATGCGGGCCGTGTCCGGCAGGCTGCCATAGGTGAAGGCGGTGGGGTTTTGGTCGCGGATCAGCCCCAGCTTCGGCTGCTTCAGCTTGTACTGGCGGCAAACCCGTTGAATCACCTCTGCACTCTCTGGGCTGCGACGCCCAATTTCCGCCAAGCTTACCCACTCGGTGCCATAGAGGCTGTGCTGGATCCAGTCCATCAGCCAAGGGGACAAAAAGAAGATCAGGGCATTGAAGGCGAGGGTGAGCAGAATGGCGAAGATGAAAGAGCCCAGAGAGAATCCCCCCTCTAAGCTGCCCAAGACGGTCAGGAAAAGCACAAACACCATACCGAACAGCAGGCTCAGGGTCACACCTGAGGCCGCCGTCAGGTTGCCGGCAAAGCTGGCCAAAATCAGCGAGACCCCCACCTGAGGCGCGCGGTAGCTGCGCTTGGTTTGCCCAGTTTTGAGACCTGAGGTGGCGGGATCCAATTCCGCTAGGGTGCGGCTGGGGTTGAAGCAATAGCGGCTCAGCCAAACGCTCAATAGACGCAGCTCGTGAGGATTCAGGCTTTTCAGAGGCTCCAGCCACAAGGCCGCTTCCACCGATAACATCACCGTCGAGACGGCGCTGGGATTGCGAAACAAGGTGGGCAGGAGGGGCAGAACCTCCTGCTTTTGCCCAGAAGTGAGGCCGTGAAAACCCAAAACCGCCTGGCGGAGCAAACCAGGCGGCTGAGGAAGGTCGGCGGTAAGCAACTGGCGATCGCTGACAAAGCAGTAGCGGCTTAGATCCAGACTCTCTGAGAACTCCATCCCGGGATCCCATCTGGTCGTTGTCGGCTCCGGATCCAGCCTCACCTGAGTTTTCCAGTCGGCAGCCTGCTGGCCCATGGGGCGGCTGTAGAGGGCCAACCGTTTGACTTGGGGGTAGCGAGTGGGAATCGCCTTCTGGAACCAGGCCGTCAACTCCTCATAGTTGAGAGCAAGGCCGGCAGGGCGGTTGATCATAATGACGAGGGCATAAGCCTTGGGACTCTCCTGGAGCGGTTGGGCTTTGGCCTGTAATCTAAGGTGGGGATTGGCCAGCGCCTGCTCCAGCCACTGCACCACTTCCTGTTCGTTCATGGCCCTGATACATTTACGCTGAACACTGCTGAACATCACTGTTCAACTATGCAGCGATAGCATTCTGTTTGTTTCCAAACAGAATGGCGGTATCCCGCAAAGCTTTGAGTAGAATACCCAAAGCGCAGTTTCCGTGTCGTCTTACTACCAATTTTCTGCTTTGCTTTGGCTACCATGTTGGCAGACTCGAAAGTAAACAGAAAGATCAACTGGTAGTAATCCGTACTGAACATATTATACATTATTTTCAGTATAGTTGAGCTTATTATTGACTAGAGTCATGCTCTCCCGGATCTAGTGGGGTGAAGAAGATCAACTATTCATCAACCATTCAACTGTTGCCTCGGTTGCCGACTGCCGATTGGCCTCACGGGAGCTATTCTGGCATTTCCTCCCGTCAACGGGATCCCCATCCTTCCCCAGCCCAGTACGGTTCCCCTGCTGGGAAAGCCTCAGAACCTGAGCCCTAGGGACTTTTGACTACAAAATCGAGCGCTGCCCCTCCGGGCTGATGCCGATGATGGTGAGCTGGCAGTCCAACACTTTGAAACCGTACTTTTCTGCCACCTTCTGGGTGATGTTAAGAATGGCGTTGTTTTTGAACTCGATCACCTTGTTGGTCTTGACGCACACCAGATGGTGGTGGTGGTGGGGGGCCGGCTGGTTGATCTCGTAATGTTTGTGCCCTTCGGTCAGTTCCAGTTCTCGCAAAATGCCCATGCGGGACATCAGCTTGACGGTGCGGTAAATGGTGGAAAGGCTAATGTTGTGGCCTTCTTCCCGCAACTTTTTGTGCAACTCCTCCGCGCTCAGATGCGTGCCCTCAGGCAAGTTTTGAAACGTTTGCAGGATGATCTCCCGCTGCCGAGTGGCTCGCCAGCCTTTGGCATTGAGCTCTGCCTTGAACGCCTCTTCGGTGTAGACCATGATGCCGCCCCTCCGCTGTTGGGCAACGTCGCCGTAACAGTCAATAAGTTCTGTAATTGATAATAACTTCATTTATGACGACACCACCCGACTTGGTTGCTGAAGACATCGTTCAGGCTCAGTTCAGGCCCAATAGAGCAGGGACGCAACTGAGGCGCATGGGCTGCCGGGAGAGCCTCGGGAAGGGTGCGGGAAACCCAATCCCTCATCCATCCGGGATGAGCTAGCCTACAGAGCAGAGCCATGTGGCGGACTGTTTCTGGTGTTCGGGCGCGCCTAGGCTAACATACTCAAGAAAAGGCCCGCGGCATCCTGACAGCGTTGGCAAGCGTAGTGATCGGGGAAGGAAAACGAAAATGCGGTTTGAGCAGCCCAAAACCTATTCCATTTCTCTGGGTGGCTGGGGGTTCTGGCTGGGATCCCTGGCGTTGGCAGCTTTGCTGACCAGTGTCGGGCTGGGGTGGCTGGTCGCCGGATTGGTGGCTCTGTTGCTGTTTTTGCTGTCCTTGCCGGTATTGGTGCTCCTGGCCTTTCGCTGGTGGGCGCGCCGCTGGATTACCACCGATCGCTGCCCGGTGTGTGGGTCGGAATCGCAAGCCGTCGAGGGCAGCCGTTTCTTTTGCCCCAATTGTGGAGAGCCGCTGTTTGTTGCAGACGGACGTTTTTATCGGCAAACGCCCCCCGGCACCATCGATGTAGAGCCTGTGGAAGAGGGTGGCTGGGAATTGACGAGCTGATGCCCCCTCGGTTGCCGGGATGTTTAGAGGGTGTTTTCCGTGAAAAGTGCTATGCCTGCGGCACCCCATGGTGCTACACAACACTGTTGCTCCGCAACGCTGACGCCACGGCACGAACGACATCTGCGGGGCTGGCCCGGTAGGCGGCTGGTTTCGAGCTGGGTTGGGCTGCTCTCGGCGGCCACTCTGTTGCTGAGTTTGTCTCCCACTTCTCAGGCGACGGAGCAGGGATCCCTGCAACCTCAGGTGGAAACTTATCTGGCTCAGTTGGCCGGTCGGGGGTTTTCGCCCACAGCTCAGGGGGTTTGGCTGCAGATGGAGGATCCTTCGCCTCAGCGGGACAGAATCCTTGTTTTGGGACAGCATCAGGGATCCACACCCTTGCCGGCTGCTTCTTTGACCAAGGTGGCAACGACCCTGGCCGCTTTGCAGCACTTTGGCCCGCAGCACCGCTTTGTTACCACCTGGCTGGCCACTGGCCCCTTAACTGCTGAGGGAGTTCTACAGGGGGATCTCTGGGTGGTGGGGGGGGAGGATCCCTTGTTTGTCTGGGAGGAAGCCTTCTCCGTCGGCAACCTGCTCAATGCCTATGGGATCCGCCAGGTGCGCGGGGATCTGGTGGTGGTGGGCCGCTTTTACATGAACTTTTCCCGGGATGTGGCGCAATCGGGATCCCTGTTGCGGCAGGGGCTGGATGCGCGGCGCTGGCCGCCAGAGGCGGAGGCCCAATTTCAAACCTTACCCCCCGGCACACCCAGACCGCAGGTGGAGATTTTGGGCTCGGTACGGGTTGCCCAGCAGATCCCGCCTGCCGCCCAGGTTTTGCTCAGACATGAATCGCCCCCCCTCATTCACTTGGTCAAGCTGATGAACCTCTACAGCAACAATTCCATGGCCGAGATGTTGGCCGATGCGGTGGGGGGAGCAGACCAAGTGGCCCAAATCGCCCGGGCCATCGCCGGGATCCCGGCAGAAGAGCTGCAACTGATCAACGGCTCCGGGTTGGGGGTGGAAAACCGCATTTCGCCGCGGGCCAATGTAGCTATGCTTCAAGCCATCCAGTCTCTTCTGGAGGAGCAGGGGCTCACTCTGGCGGATGCTTTTGCCGTCGTTGGCCAAGATGTGGGAGTGTTGGAGCGGCGTCTGTTGCCAGGGATCCTAATTGCCAAGTCGGGCACCTTGAGGAGCGTCAGCACCTTGGCGGGTGTATTGCCAACTGAGCAGGGGGACATCTGGTTTGCCCTGATGAATGGCGGATCCGATCTGGTCGGCTTTCGCACCCAGCAGGGACAATTCCTCAGCCAGCTCCAGTCCCAATGGGGATCCCCTGCCACCTTGCCTGAGCGTTGGATCCCTCGCTCTGGGGATACGGGATCCCGCACGGAGCTGAACCCGCGTCTTTGAAACTGTGCCCAACCGGTTCTCTCTCAGCCCAGAGTGACCTCGGTCGCGTTAGCGGAACGCAGTCCTATGTCCGCCCTCCCAGTTTGGGAATTGAGATCGACTTGGCCCGCTGTCAACAGCCCTCAACCCAGAAACCTCGTCCGGCAGGGATCCTCCCCATGGGGCGTACAGGGATCGAACCTGTGTAAGGCAAATTATGAGTTTGCTGCCTAAACCGCTCGGCCAACGCCCCTGATTCTTTTACTCTAGCGTTTACTCTAGCGCCCTTGTCTCCTCCAGAAGCGGCTGAAAACAGGATAAGCTGCATGTCGGTGGTTAGGATCTGACGCCATGGCTGCGCCGCGTTCTTGGCAGGGGCAAATGGCCCTGGGCTTGGGGTTGATTGCCTTGTCCTCGGCTCTCTGTTTTGGCTTCTTGGCCGTTGGGCAGCACTATCTCTACGGGGATGGATCCGCTGTGGATTTCCAGCCTGCCAGGGAGAGTTTGGCTTTGTCTCCCGCCCCCAGTACTGGGCCTCCGACGGCACTGCCCCTCACTACCCCCCCCTCTTCCGACAGCAATCTTCCTGAGGGATCCCCGCTGCAGCTCTGGCTTGTTACTTTTTTAACCGTGTTTGTGGCGGAAATGGGCGACAAAACCCAGTTGGCAACCTTGCTCATGAGTGCCCAATCCCAATCGCCTTGGGCGATCTTTTTCGGTTCCGCCGGTGCCTTGGTGACCGCCAGTTTGCTCAGCGTAGTGTTGGGGGAAGGTCTGGGGCAAGTCATTCCCCCAGGCTGGCTACAATGGTTGGCGGGTGCAGGGTTCCTGGTGATCGGGGGCTATGTATTGTGGCAGGAATGGCGAGGGGATAATCTCCCAGAAGGCTAGCCTCCCTGAGCAGCCGATGCCAACCCGGCAGGACAGAGTAGAGAACAACCGAGGAACGTGTTGATCCAAGACAACGACAGCCGAACTCCATCTTTTTTGCTGCGGCAAATGGCCGGACGGGCTGCGCTGGTGAGCTTTGGCTCGATTCTGCTGGCCGAAATGGGCGATAAAACCCAATTGGCGACCCTGCTCCTCAGTGCCCGCTCGCAAAACGCTGGGGTAATCTTTTTGGGCGCTGCTGCTGCTTTGATCAGCACCAGCCTAATTGGGGTGTGGGCAGGAGCTTGGGTGGCCCGCCTGATCCCACCTCGCTGGATCAAAACCCTGGCAGGCGTGGGGTTTGTTGTGATGGGCCTAGTCTTGTTGTGGGGATCCCTGCCCATAGCCGGCTGAGCAGAGGGCTTCAGGATGGCTTCGGCAAAGCGTGATAGGATTAAGAGCGCCTCACTTTGACACTTCAAACTGAGGACCTTCACTTGAGTCCGGACAACCGGTCAGGAAAACCAGCATGGCCAAAAAACGCAATCTGAAGCGGGAAAAAGCCGAGCGCAACCGCGAGTATGCCAAACAGTTCCAAAAAAGTCGTGCTCGCAATGGCCGCCGCTTCCGTTCTGCCCCCCGCGACAACGAGGCCAGCGCTGGCGAAGAACAGCAGTAAGGTTGTTTTTGTCGAGATGCTGATACATTCACGCTGAACTCTCCTGAACATGGTTCAGGAAAGAAGCGATCGCATCCTGCCTATCTCTGTTCGCGTCAGCGGGACGGAGTCCAAACAGGAAGGCGGTATCCCGCAAAGCCCTGAGGAATACCCCCCGAGCGCTTTCCCCCTTCACTTCCCGGCAACCGTTGCGGTGGACTCAAGGATCAGGGGGAAACTTGGTCTACTATATCCCTCTCAATGACTTTTGCCAAACCGCCTAAAGCTCAGTAAATTCAGCAAAGTTCAGGGTTTTGGGGGTTAGAGGCATGCTCTGTCGGTCAATCCTGTGAGCGGAGCTAGTTCAACAAACCTGCTATCGTATGCAGGGGTGGGCCGGAGCGGATAAGCATGAAATATCGACGGATTCTACTGAAGTTGAGTGGTGAAGCCCTGATGGGGGAGCGCCCCTACGGGATCGACCCCGAGGTCTTGAAGTCCATTGCCGGCGAAGTGGCCTCAGTGGTACGGGCCGGTGTGCAGGTGGCGATTGTGGTGGGAGGGGGTAACATCTGGCGCGGGCGCAAAGAGGCGGCTGCCCAAGGGATGGATCAGGCTTCTGCCGACTACGTAGGGATGCTGGCCACCGTCATCAACGCCTTAACCCTGCAGGATGCCATTGAGCGAGCCGGGATCCCCACCCGGGTGCAGACGGCCATTGCCATGCAGGAGGTGGCGGAGCCCTATATTCGTCGCCGCGCCATTCGTCACCTGGAAAAGGGGCGGGTGGTGATTTTTGGGGCAGGATCTGGCAACCCCTTCTTCACCACCGATACCACTGCGGCCTTGCGGGCGGCGGAGATCGATGCCGAGGTGATTTTCAAAGCCACCAAGGTGGACGGAGTTTACGATGCGGATCCCAAGACTCACCCTCAGGCCCGCCGCTACGATGTCCTCAGCTATCAGGATGTGCTGAACCGCGATCTGCGGGTTATGGACAGCACCGCCATCGCCCTCTGCAAGGAAAATCAATTGCCCATCGTGGTCTTTGACCTGACTACCCCTGGCAATATTTATCGAGTGGTGCAGGGAGAACCCATCGGCACTTGGATCGGACAGCGGACGGTCGAGAACAACGGGATCCCCAGCCCAGGAGAGTTGATCCCAAGTTAGGGGGGAAATCGGCCTTGAGAGTCCGGCGACGCCCCAGCCAGGATTGAGTCCGAAGGATAGCCTGGCTCAAGGGTGTGCTCAGGCCGTTTGGAGGGAAAGGCAATGACAGATCAGGTTCAGCATTCGGCCCAAAAGGATCCCGTCTTGCCCAAATGCTCTGCTGCCCAAGGCGCTATACCCAGGTCACCCCATGTTGCTACGCAACGCTTACGCGAACGCTGGGGTCGGCGTCTTTTGCAGAGCTTGATTTTCCTGTTGGTTCTGGTCGGGGGATTGGGCTACTGGCAGTGGCAGACCTGGCTCCAGCCGGTGGGCGGCCCAGAACCGATCCAAGTAACAATCCAGCCGGGCAGCAGCAACCGTCTGATCGGGCAAAAACTGCGCCAAGCAGGGGTGATTCGCTCAGCTCTGGCTTGGGAGCTGTGGAGCCGCACCTTCGGGCGCGACTGGGTGTTTCAGGCGGGCACCTACGCTTTGGATCCCAACCAGGACATGCTGGCCGTGGCCCAGCAACTGCGGCAGGGAAGGATCCTGCAAAGACGTCTGACCATCCCGGAGGGTTGGCGCATCGAGCAAATGGCAGAGGCTCTGGCCCAGCGCAACTGGCTGGCAGCCGATGCCTTCATTGCCGTGACCCGGGTGATTCCCCCCCTCGATTGGCTGCCCCCCCACTTGAGCTCTCTAGAAGGCTACCTGTTCCCAGACACCTATCTTTTCCCCATCGAACAGGTGGAGGGATCCCTGCCGGATCAAGAAAAGGCCCAAATAGTGGTCAACGCCATGCTGCAGCGATTTGTCGCGGTGGCCCTGCCCCTGTTCCGCCAACATACCCCTTCCCTGTCTCTGCACGAGTGGGTCACCTTGGCCAGCATTGTGGAGCGGGAGGCCGTGGTGCCGGAAGAACGCGCTTTGATTGCAGGTGTCTTTCTGAACCGGCTTAAGAAAGGGATCCCCCTGGGAGCCGATCCGACGGTGGAATATGCCTTGAATATCCGGCAAACCCCAGATCGCCGCCTCACCCTTGCGGAGGTGCGTACCCCCTCTCCCTACAACACCTACCTCAACCCGGGTTTGCCCCCCGGCCCCATCGCCAGCCCGGGCTTGGCCAGCTTAAAAGCCGTTTTGCAGCCTGAGCAAACCGACTATCTCTACTTTGTGGCCCGCTACGATGGCACCCACGTTTTCAGCAAAACCCTAGCAGAGCACGAGGCAGCCCAATTGCAAATTATTCAAGAGCGTCGGCAAGCTGCCCAGGGATCCCACCATAGTCCTCAACCAAGTCCTTAGCCGAGGAGGGCTGACAGCAGTAGGCCGAAAACCTTACAGTAGTCAACATTGGCTACCTAAAGCTGGAAGAGGCTGGTGAGCGCCAAGCCAAAAGTTGCACGAAACTCATGGACGCTTTGCGGTGTGGCGGACATGTTACTGGGCTTCCAAACACAACTCATCCTCAACCACAAGCAAACAACTCTAGCAGCTCAACATGCTGGGGTAGCCCGCCACGCCTACAACTGGGGCCTAGAGGTCTGTCGGCAAGCCCTGGAGAACCAGCAAAAACTCCCCACCGCCATTGACCTGCACAAGCGCCTGGTAGCTGAAGTGAAGCAAGCGCATCCCTGGTACTACCAGGTCTCCAAATGCGCCCCTCAGCAGGCACTCCGCAACCTGGAGCAGGCCCTTAAGCGCTGGCGCAAGGGGCTAGGTCAGTTTCCCCGCTTCAAGCGCAAGGGGGTGCAGGACAGCTTTTACCTAGAAGGCAGCATCCGCATTTCTGGCAACCGCATCAAGGTGCCCATATTTGGTTGGCTGCGCTGTGCAGAGCTGCTTCCGGCGACCACGCCCAAGAATGTGGTTGTCAGCTTGAGAGCCGGATATTGGTACATCTCCTTCAAGTACGAAGCTCCAACACTCCAGGCGGAGAAGACCGGAGAGGTGGTGGGAGTGGACTTAGGTATCCATCACCTGGCCACCTGCTCCGACGGGGAAGTATTCGCAAATCCAAAGCCCTACCGCAAGGCGAGGAAGCGTTTGGTTAGGCTACAACGGCGGCTGAGCCGCAAGCAGAAAGGCTCTGCCAACCGCAAGAAGGCAGTGGTGCAGTTGGGCAAAGCTCACAAGCGGGTGGCAGACATAAGGACTCCGTCCCGCTTACGCGATCGGCAAGACAGTCTGCACAAGCTGACGACTTACCTGGCCAAGAAATACCGAGTGGTGGTGATAGAGGACTTGCAGGTGAGGAACCTGCTCAAGAACCGCAAACTGGCGGGATCCCTGTCAGACTGTGGGTTCTACGAGTTGAGGACTCCGTCCCGCTATCGCGAACGGCGACAGCTAGAGTACAAGGCCCGGCTCTACGGCTGTCAGGTGGTGGTGGCGGATAGGTTCTATCCGTCCAGCCAACTGTGTTCAGGGTGTGGGCACCGACAGAAGATGCCACTGCAGGAAAGGGTGTTTTGCTGCCCGTGTTGTGGTCTGGAGCTAGACCGCGACTTGAATGCAGCCCTAAACCTGTTGCGGTGGTACAGAACTACCCCAAGCTCTGGGGGAAGTGACGCCTGTGGAGACTCCTCTGGCGGGGTGGTGGGGGTGAACTCTGCCGCTAGTCATGGGTCGCTGAAGCAGGAAGGAAGCAGAAGCGCGGCAGGCACTGAACACTCTGGCAGTGTTTGTTAGCGTTTCGTAGGTCTTTCGGAGCGGATGGTACACAAACCTTGGTTCAAGCTCCTGCAACCGGATCTGGTGGTGGCCGGCACTGTCTTAAAGTTGCGGGCAGAAGACCTGTGGGCCTGGCAGGTAAAAGGCATCATCTTTGACGTAGACGGTACACTGGTGCCGAGCCGACAGGTTGAGGTGGATCCCGCTGTGGCTGCTTGGCTGGAGCAGTTGCGTCCGCACTTTCAAATTTGGCTGGTGAGCAACAACCTCAATCGCAGCCGCATCCAACAAATCGGAGAAAGCCTGAACCTGCCCTACATTCACCGCGCTGGGAAACCCTCACGGCGGGCTTTGCGGCGGGCCGTAGCCCAGATGGGCTTGCCGGTAGAAGCAGTGGCTATGGTGGGAGACCGCCTGTTGACGGATATTTTGGCGGGCAATCGACTGGGGTTGGTAACCGTGCTGGTCAACTCCCTCTTGTCCGAAGCAGTCGAAAAGAACCCTGCTACCCTCTAGGGGCTGCGCTTTTGAGAGATTTGAGAGTTGGACAACTGTAATTGTTTCAAACTGAATTGAAAAGGTTTCCAAGCACTCCCCCTTTCCTTCGCAAAGAGAGAAGACCAAAAGACAATCCTGCTGCTCGGAAGGACTTAGTCACTTCAGTTTAGGGTGAGACGCCTGGGCAGCTGAGAAAAGCCCTGTGGCCCCATGCATGTTTCATGCATGTTTTAGGTGTGGGTACAGTGTCCCAGTTTGAATCGAAATGACCAACCACAGGTTGTCAGCGCTGACAACTGCTGACCGGATGGGTAGCACATCTAAAAATCAAGACAAAAATCGAGAGAGATTTTCCAGACCTGACCCATCTGCCCCAATTTTTTGTAGAGTGACGGCAGGTGAGCCGGATCCCGCGTTGAAGCCCAGTAGGCGGCGGTGTGAGGGCGGTGTGAGATCCAAAGGTCAAGCATGCGAACCATCCCTATTGTCAAGTCCGCCATGCAACGGCTAAAGTCCATGCTGCAAAAATCCCTGCGTTCTGCTCCGACTTCCCCCCGCTCCAGATCCCTGCTGGCATCCAATGGACGGAGCCTGATCAAGCTGGGCAGCTTTCTGGCCTTGCCGTTGATATTCTCGACATTGCCCGGTTGGGCTTTAACATTGGTGGCGCGTCCAGATCTGCGCGACCTCAAACGTGCAGCCGTGGTTCGGGTGGTCAACTACAACACCCTGGTTGTCCAGCTTGAAGGAGACTTGAATTTGCGGCTGGTGCAACTGATCGGGATCGATCCCTTGCCTGACCCGATCAACCCCAACTGGACGGAGTTGCGCGGACAAACCCCTCTGGCAGTTTACAATGCTGGCCAATATCTGCAGACTGCTTTGCTGGGACGTGAGGTGTTTTTGGAGTTGGATCCTGCCCTAGCCCCTGCTCCCACCTTGCCTGCCTACGTTTGGCAAGCCAACACCCTCATCAACCAGGAAATGCTGTTTTTGGGGCACGGCCTGTTGTCGCCTCAAACCGATGGCTTGAAGTACGGCCCCATTCTCACCGAAGCTGCCGATGCAGCCAAAAGACAAGGACGCGGCTACTGGACAACCTACGGCCCTCGCTAGAGACCAAGCCAAACCCAGAGCTGGAATTGCCGGCCTGTTTGTTGAGAATAATCTCAACAGCCATCTTCCGCCGGTCGGTGAGAGCATGACTCTAGTCAATAATAAGCTCAACTATACTGAAAATAATGTATAATATGTTCAGTACGGATTACTACCAGTTGATCTTTCTGTT
>NZ_JBSSBR010000041.1:0-22258 GCF_054059035.1 Thermostichus sp. MS-CIW-36 | reverse complement strand
CGACGTTGGATAACAGTAGTCATGAGGTCAAACTTCCCTAAGGAAGCGCGAAGATTGACAACCTAAACTTAAAACATCCGTTAAGTTTCGTCAACTACCTTTTTTGATCCTGAGAGAGGCCATGTCGCTTGTCCGCTGGATTTTGGGGATCCACACCACCACACCCGTTTTGGGCCTGGCCCTGCTGCCGTTGGAGCCGGGGCTGGGAGAACCCCGCAGCCAGAGCTGGTGGCTGGATCGGGAGATGGCAGCGCAGTTGCACCCCTGCTTGAGAGACTTCTTGGCCCGTCAGGCTTGGTCACAGGTAGCCGGGATCGCTGTAGCTTTGGGGCCGGGCAGCTTTACGGGCAGCCGTTTGGGGGTGAGCGTGGCCCGTCTGCTGGGCCAGCAACTGCGCATCCCCGTGTTCGGCTACTCGGCTTTGGCCGTCCTCGCCTGCCAGGTGTGGCAGGAGCAGGGATCCCCGCCCCAGCCCTTGACGGTGGCAGTGCAGATGGACGCCAAACGAGGAGAGCGGTATGGCGGCGTGTATCGGGTGACAGAAGAGGGTGTCGCTGCAGAAGTGGCCGACCAGCTTTGGGAGGAAGAGGCTTGGCAGGCCCTTCTCCGCCATTGGCCGCAAGCTCTATCCGTGAATGCCGCCGATTTTGTGGATTCTGCACCTGTGGTGGCGTTGGCAGAATTGGCCCGCGCCGATTTTCGGGCCGGATTGCGCCCTCAGTGGCAGGAGGTGCTGCCCCTCTACGGTCGCCAGCCCCCGATTGATCTCAGAGGGCTGAATCGGACTCCGTCTCCCCAGCGCGAACGGAGTGCCCCATCGTCACGGTAAGATTGGGAAGTCTAAGCAACGGATCCCTCTGCTGACATGATCTCAAGCAACGATTTGCGCCCTGGCGTCTCTGTAGAAATTGACGGAGCTCCCTACAAGGTGATCGAGTTCCTGCATGTGAAACCCGGCAAGGGGGCAGCCTTTGTGCGCACTAAGCTCAAAAACATGCAGACTGGCAACGTTGTGGAGAAAACCTTCCGCGCCGGTGAAACCCTGCCCGCAGCCACCATCGAAAAAGTCGAGATGCAGTATCTCTACGCGGAAGGGAACAACTTGGTGTTTATGGACATGGAGACCTATGAGCAGGCTCCAATTACCGCCGCCCAAATTGGCTCCGCCGTGAAATATCTGAAAGAAAACATGCAAGTGTCAATCTTGCGCTGGAAAGGGCAGGTGATCGATGTGGAGCTGCCCAACACCGTTGTTCTGGAAGTGGTGGAAACAGATCCAGGGGTGAAAGGAGATACCGCCACTGGGGGAACCAAGCCGGCCAAGCTGGAGACCGGTGCTGAGATCCAGGTGCCTTTGTTCATCAAGGTGGGGGAACGGATTCGGGTCGATACCCGCACCGACACCTATCTGGGCCGAGAGTGAGTTCTCCCTCTCCTTTTCGGTTATGGATTTCTGTTGTGGACAGGTGATGCATCAGGAGTGAACCTTCCCTTGGATGTTGTCAATTGGCAGGAAATTCGTCTTCTCCTGGCCGCTCTGCAAGAGAGCGATGTTACCGAGCTAACTCTGGAGTTCAAAGATTTTCGCCTCACCTTGCGCAAGGGGATCCCGACTGAGCTCTCCTCCACCCCCGCCAGTCCGGTTATTGTCTCCTCTGCGCCTCCTCCTGCTCCTGCAGAAGCGCCCCCTCCTCCCACTGCTCCCAAATCCACCCCCAGCCATTGGATAGACGTGACGTCACCAATGGTGGGCACTTTCTACAGCGCCCCAGCTCCAGGTGAACCTGACTTTGTGCGGGTTGGCCAACGGGTGAACAAGGGCCAAACCCTGTGCATCATCGAAGCCATGAAGCTGATGAACGAAATCGAGGCTGAAACGGCAGGTGTGGTGACCGAGATTTTGGTGAGCAATGGGCAATCGGTGGAGTTTGGGCAGGTGTTGATGCGGTTGGATCCCACGGGTTAGTGGGCAAGGGAGAAGCCGGATTTTGGCGACCCAATTTCCTTTGCCTTGCCGGTGCAGCGCTCCCGAGAGGGGCCAGGTGAGCTTGACTTCTCTCTCAAGCAGGAAGAAAGTGAGTTGGCTTTAGAGCCAACATTGATGTCTGTCAGTTATGTCCACAATTATGGCCATTCCGATTATGGCCATTTCAATTCATCAATTCAAATCATCAATTCAAACTAGGACACTGCGCCCACGGCTAAAACGTCGGTCGCGTTGTCGCGTCAGCGTTGCGGAGCCATAATGCCCCCGGCCAAAGGCTTTTCTCAACAGCCCAGGCATCTCACCCTAACCTGAAACGACCACAATGCCAATACGGCAATGTGGCGTTGTCATCTCTTTATGCTCTATCCTGTGGAGCAATAGGCTAGAGTACAGCAACAACAAATATAGTCCTGAGCTGGGAACCTTTCTGATGCCTCCGCGCTCCTCTTCCTCCCAGAGCGGTTCTACCCCATTCCCCTTTCTGGAAGGGAAGGGTGCTGCTGCCGACGGGGCTGAGTCGAGCTTACCGCTGGGACAGCGTTTGCTGCGGGCGGGTCTGATCTCCCAATCCCAGTTGGCTCAGGCTCTGCGAGAGCAACAGCAAAACCACCTCAAGTTGGGAGAAGTGTGTCTCGAGCGCGGCTGGCTCACTCTGGCTGATCTCTACCGCTTCCTGCCCAGCCAGTCCCTTTCTCTAGGAGAGATTTTGGTGGCGCTGGGCCATTTGGATTTCGAGCAATTGCGGGTTGCTCTGGCTCAACAGCGTCGCTATGGGCGGAAATTGGGGGAAATCCTCACCTGGAAAGGTTGGGTACAGCCCGCCATTTTGGATCGCGCCTTGGATGTCCAGGTGCAACTGCAGCGGATGGCTTCCCCCAATGCGTGGGAGGCGCTGCAGCCTTTTTTGGCCAGGGATCCCAAACCCGAGGTTCAGCTTACCCCCCAAAGAGCGGCAACTCCTGGCCGAGAAGCTCTGGCCCAGGATTTGGCTGTACCCGAAGAGGCCAAGATCCCTTGCGAGGGAACAATTCAGCCATCGAGTCTCGAATCCGCAGTTGGGGGAGATCCCATCCCTGGAACATTGGCTGGAACATTGGCTGCGGCGGCCTCGGATCCCTTTGCCGATGAGCCTCAACCGGCCACCTTGGCTGACTACCGCAAGCAAGTGGAAGCCTTGCGGCTACAAATCGAGCTCCAGGAACAGGAATGGGATCGGATCCTGGCCAACATGAACCAGCAGATTGCCGATTTTCAAAACCAGTATCAGCAGCGCATTCAAAAACTGGAAGCCACCATTCGTCTCCAGCAGGCGGAGCTCCAGCACCAGGCTACGCTGCAGCAGGATTTGCGGGTTTGGCGGGAACAACTGCAACGTCTAGAAACGGAGCTGGCCCTTGCCCGCGCTGCCGAGCAGAAGGCGCAGCGGCAGTTGCAAACCCAGCGAGATTGCTATCAGTCGGAACTGGAGCAGTTGCAAGAGCAAATCCAGATTCTGCAGAAACGCCAGTTGGACTCGGTGCCCAGCAGCGTTGTGGCTGACCTACGCGCCCAATTGGAGGCAGCGCTTCATCAAATCCAGCAGCTCCGATCGGAGCGGGATCAGTTGCAGGCCCAACTTGCCCAGCAAGCTGCAGAGTCAGAGGCTGCTCTATCCCGGCATCTGGATTCCTTCTGGCCAGAGCAGGTTGCCGCCTTGGAGCAACAGATTGCGGAGCTGAGGGCCGCTTTGCAGATGTGGCAAGAGCGCTACGCTCAGTTACAGCAAGAGCACGAGGCCCAAATGGCGCGGCTTTCCGGCTATGTTCCCCCAGAGCAGGTGGAAAGCTTACAGGTGCAGCTACAACAACTGCAAGCGGAAATGGCGCGGCTGATGGCAGCCAACCGTGACTACGAAGCGCACATTGCTCAACTGGAGGAGCAACTGCAGCAGAGCCAAGCCCTGATCCACCAGCTCAGGGCAGAACGGGCCGAGGCCGACCAGCGCATTGTCCAACTGGAGGGATCCCTGCAAGCCCGCCAAGAAGCCTTGGAGCAAGCTCAACAACAACTGAAAACCACGGGATCCCGCCTCAGCGCCCTTCAACAGCAGCAGGCCAACTTGACGGTGGAACTGCGAGACGCGCGAGAGCTGCTGGCGGCCTATCGGCAGAGCCTGGAGTCCCTGCAAGAGAATCTCAAGATTGAGCAGAATCGCAACCGTCTGCTGCAGGTGAGTTACGAACAGCAAAAGCTGATCGCCGAGGCAGCGCAGGCTCAGTTGAGAGCAGCCAACTTCTCTGGCTCAACCGCCAAAGATGGGCCAGCACGCTTGCGTGAGCGAAACGCAGTCCTTACGGGGAGACCGGAGGAACCCGAGACCGACGCCGACACTCCTGAGGATACGCCGACGGATCCCTTGTTGGCAGAACTCACCCCATGGGCCAGGCATCTGTTCCAAAACTTACAGGCGGCGGGCCTGCTGGATCGGCCCCAGATCCAAGACATCCTCAGCCGCTGGCAACAGTCGGGGGGCAAGCTGACCGCGGTCATCGGCGAGTGTACCGGCCTGAAGGCAACCACGATCAAGTTCTTTGCGGATGGGGGGTATTCTGCCCGTTTGTCGGGGTGCCGCACGGTGGGAGAGTTCCTCAAGGCTGCCGACTTGTTGGCTGCTGAAGTGCTGGAGTCCTTGCCGCCGATGGATGAATCTTCGCCCCACTGGGGGGATCCCTTGGTGGAGCGGGGGTTATTGCGACCGGAGACGCTGCAGTATTTTCGCAAACATTTCCTGCCAGCTTCTGCCAGCGGATGCTGAGATATGCCAGAACTCCGTCCGAGCGCCGAGACCGTCAAGCGGATGAAGGTCTTGCCTCCACAGCACATTGTCGGGCAGGAGATGGCGGCACGACTGCTTGTGGCGGCCCTGGAGAAGGGGCGGGTGACTTCCAGCTACTGCTTCTTGGGCCCCCAAGGGGTGGGGCGGAAGCTGATGGCCCGTTGGTTTGCCCAGGCCCTCTTGTGCGAATCCAGCTCCGGGGTCCCTTGCGGCAAGTGCTCCCACTGCCGTTGGCTGCTGGCGGGCAACCATCCCAATCTCCACTGGGTCAGCCCCACCTACCTGCACCAAGGCCGCCTAATTGCGGCAGACTCCCCGGAGGCGCAAACCTTGCAACGGCGCTCGCCGCCCCAAATTCGCCTGGAGCAGGTGCAGGGGGTATCCCGCTTCTGTGCCCGCAAGCCGATTCGAGCCCAGCGAAAGGGCTCCGCCCCGCTAAAGGACTCCGTCCCGCTTACGCGATCGGGAGCGGTGGTGGTGCTGGAGGGAGCCGAAACCTTGGCGGAAAGCGCTGCCAATGCTTTGTTGAAAACTCTGGAAGAGCCCGGCCCGGCCCACATTGTTCTCATCGCCCCCCAGGCGGCCTCGCTGTTGCCGACGCTGTTGTCCCGCTGCCAGATGGTGCCTTTTCGCCGCCTCAGCCCAGAAGAGGTCGACCGGGTGCTGAGTGGGTTGGGTTGCCCAGATCTGGCAGGGATCCCTCGATCCGAGCTGATTGCCTTGGCCCAGGGCAGCCCCGGCTTGGCACTGCTGGCCCACCAGCACCTACGGCAGATCCCGCCGTCGCTCCTTGAGGAACTCAAACGTTGGCCCTGGCACTCTTCTCTCCAGCAGGCGTTGGAATTGGGCAGGGCGGTGGCCGGTTTGGAGCTGCCGACCCAACTGTGGCTGATCGATTATTTGCAGCAGCATTTCTGGGCACAGGGATCCCGTCAGCCGCTCGCGTCAGGGGTACGGGGTGCCATCCGGCAATTGGAACGCATTCGCCAACAACTGCTGCAATCGGTGCAGCCACGCCTCTGTTGGGAAGTCAACCTGGCCAACGAAGGACTCCGTCCCGCTAGCGCGAACAGTCTGGGTGGGTGATGTGGTAGCTGCCGTCAGCCTGTACCCAGGCGATCTCTGGGATCCCACATTGGCAAGCATAGACTTCTATCTCTTCAGGAGCTCGATCCAGCAATTCCAGCTCCACTGCCTCCATTCGCGTCAGCGGTGCGGTTCCCGTTAGGGTGCCGTAGGCATAGCACTCTTCTCGCCAGCGGGCGGCCAAGGCCAGCGCCGCCGGGATCCCTGCCGGCACCAGGGGCACCACCAACCGTTTGCAGCCCATCTCCTCGGTTTTGGGGTCGGGGGGCAAGAGCCGGAGCAGCGTATCCGGCAGAAGGGTAAAGCCGATCCCCGGCTGTTCGACCTGCTGAGGGCTGTAGAGAGCATGCAGCCGGTCGTAGCGTCCCCCCAAGGCAATGATCTCCCCGCCTGCCACTGCCTGAAAAACGATGCCGGTGTAGTAGGCCAGGGTTTGCAACAAGCTCAGATCCAGCACCACCCGCACCCCATGTTCCTCCAGCACCTGGCAGAGCTGCCGCAGATCCCGCAGCCGCTCAGGCGGCACAGGCAACTGAGCCAGGTCAGAAAGAACTGAGCCGGGCTGGCCCCGCAGCCCCAGAATCTGCAAGCCAATCTGGCGGGCGGCTTCCGGCAGAGGGGCCGATTCCAGGTAAACGTAGTCGAGCTGGGCAATGGCACGGCGCACTGCCGCTTGAGCCGTGGGGGCAACGGCGCTGAGCAAACTCTCGGTGAGGCTGACATCTCCCAGCAGCAGCGTCCAGGCGGCCTCCGTCCCGTTTACACAAGAAGAGATGCCGATCGAGCGAATGCAATCGGCCAGCAGCAGCAGAATCTCGGCATCTGCCAGCCATCCCCCTGCCCCGATCAGCTCCACTCCGGACTGAAAAAACTCCTGGCTACTGTAGGATCCCTCCTCCCGCCGGCTGTTGCGAAAAACGCTGCCGTGGTAGTAGAGCCGCAACGGCAAAGGCCCACCGGCTAGACGGGTGGCTGCCGCCCGCACAATGGAAGCAGTGAACTCGGGGCGCAGCCCCAGCATCGTCCCTTCGCCATCCCGCAGTTGCAGCACCGACTCGGCACGGATGGATCCCCCCGCCAGCAGCGTTTCCAGCCGCTCCAGGGTGGGAGTGATGATGCGCTGGTAGCCGTAGCGTCGGAAAACCTGGGTAAGCTGAGCCTCCAGCTTCTCCCGCCGTTGTACCTCCCGCGGCAGGAGATCCCGGGCACCGCTGGGGGGGCGCAGGCTGCTGGAGACGGTAGAACTGGCTTCAGGGCGCTCCGCACCGCTGACGTGAGAGTGCTCCGCACCGCTAACGCGATTGTACACAGGGCAACTCCGACAGGCTGTCCTGCCGCATCCTACCACTTGGAAGGGAGATCGACCGGGATCTTTGGGCTTCCCTCTAGTCCTCGATTTACCGGGCTATCGGTTAGCTTGCAGCACAATGCTCAACCTCGCTGACGAACCTTCCGACAGACGTTGTTGGTCTGGGCGATAGCAGCTTGACGTGGATTGGCCAAACCGGTGAGCTGGCTGGCACATTTTTTGTAGGCATTTCGCCTAGGCTAAAGTTTGCTCCACCTTCAGCCTGTGTGCTCTTTCAGAGCGAGGAGCAACTACCTGCAGCTTGCGGGGAAGTCGCGCCTGTGGAGATCCCTTTGGCGGGGTGGTAGAGGTGAGCTCTACCACTGGCCATGGGTCGTGGAAGCAAAAAGAAAGCATCAACCTGCGCGAAAGTCCGCTTTTGCTCGGTGTTGTATAAGTCTTTCAGAGCGGAAACTCAGGCCACTCCCGGATGGGATCCGTGGAGCGTACTCGGTGCATTCCTGCTTCCGCAAAGCGGGCGAAAGCGGCCTCCGCCTGTTCGCTGAAATCCACAACGCCGGGGATCACCACCGCCGAGGTGCAGTCCTCCAGAAGATAAACTTTCTTGGCCAAGCTGGGATCCGTGGCTTGGATTTCCTGCAGCAGGTCACTCACCGTCCAGGCCACGCAATGGCTTTTGGCTTGGCCAGCCACGATCAGCGCATCAAACTGCAGCAGGTGGCGGATAAGAGGCTCATTTTTCTCGTCGATGGGATCCCCTTCCGGCCCGGTCAAGACCTCCGGGCTGAGTACGGAATAATTCTCCGTCAAGGGGTTGGCTCCCTTGAGCTGCAGGCTGGGCTGGCTAAGGCGGGCCATGCCGTGAAAGAAAATCGCCTCCTCCACCGCCGGCACCAAGGCATGGCCGATCCCCCCCAGCATGGAGTGGTAGGGCCAGACGATGAGGGGATATTTCCCCCCCTGCTCCAATTGCTCGGCGTAATGCAGAGCGTAGACCTGCAACCGGGTTAGATCCCCTTGGGTCAGGCTGGCGGCTACAGCCGGGTTCACCCGCCACCGCCCGCAGCGGATATCGGCTGCCGAAATGGCCGTGGCCGGCTCAGGATGGGATCCCTGTGCGTCCACCCAAAAGACGGGGTGGAAGATCTGCATGGCCGTGTGGGTGTCGAGGGTGGCAACAATCTGGGTGATGCAGGCCAAATTGCGGTAGATGAACTGACAAAGCCGGCGATTATCTTCCACCGCTCCCAACCCGCTGGAACCGGCCACAAACAGCTCAAAGCCGGGAATGCAAAAGGTGTTCTGCACATCAATGAGCAACAAGCCCACCCGCACCTGATCGGCCTCCGCCGGCGGGATCCCTTGCTCCTTGGCCCAGCGCTCGGCTTCTGCTGCCCGCTGTTGGTAGGGCACGCGCCAAATCTCCCCCACCCGCTCCGGATCAAAGTGGGGGGGAAGGCCCGCTGGAGCCGCAACCGTTAGCTCCTGTAGAGTGGCATTCATGGCGTTCTCCCGGTGGGGGCTGGATTGACCAGGCTTGCACAAGCTTGATCTAAGGTTAAAGGAAGTCGGGCTGGTACTTATGGTTGGTTTCACTATAAGTTGGGGAAGAGGTTTTGTCCAGATAGCCGCCTGTGTTCTCGGCTAAGTTTGGATTTGGCGTCTTGTTGAGACCGATTTTTCGAGCTTTTCGGGGGTTGCGGTGCTTCTGGTGGATCCCGGACAGGCAGGCTTACTTATGGTAAGTTTCACTATAACCTTGGCGACAGCTCTCTGCTCGATCCCATCGCTCCCCATCGGCTTCTGCCTTGAGGTTTTTTCATGTTGAGCCCTGATTTCTCGTCGTTGCAGCCCCAAGACTATGGCTTGCTAACCGATCTGTACCAGTTCACCATGG
Organism: Thermostichus sp. MS-CIW-36; assembly: GCF_054059035.1. NCBI lineage: Bacteria > Bacillati > Cyanobacteriota > Cyanophyceae > Thermostichales > Thermostichaceae > Thermostichus > Thermostichus sp. MS-CIW-36. Next base: position 13,164 of record NZ_JBSSBR010000041.1, on the reverse strand, counting down.
CCGCTTGCTATGTGGGGGAAGGGCTAGAGGCTCAGCCCGCTGCCTTTGAGCTGTTCGTGCGGCGGCTGCCCACCGACTATGGCTATCTGATTGCCATGGGGCTCACCCAGGCAGTGGACTATCTGCAGCAACTGAGCTTCGCCCCCGAGGCTTTGCGAGCGCTGCGGGAAACGGGCATTTTCGCCGATGCGCCGGAGCGCTTTTGGGAGCTGCTGGCCCGCTGCCGGTTTGAGGGGGATGTGTGGGCGGTGCCGGAAGGAACCGCCATTTTCGCCAACCAGCCCCTGTTGCGGGTGGAAGCCCCCCTCTGGCAAGCCCAACTGGTGGAAACTTACTTGCTGTCCACCTTTAACTACCAGACCCTGATCGCCACCAAGGCGGCCCGTATGCGAGATGCAGCAGGGGATGAGGCCATTTTGTTGGAGTTCGGCACCCGGCGAGCTTTTGGTCCCCAGGCGGGGCTATGGGCAGCCCGGGCGGCTCTGGCGGCAGGGTTCAATGCCACCTCCAATGTTTTGGCAGCCCTGAAATTGGGGCGCAAGCCGGCAGGAACCATGGCCCATTCCCTGGTGATGGCCATTGCCGCTCTTTCGGGAGATGAGACCCGCGCTTTTCAGTCCTTTCGGCGCTACTTTCCCCAGGCTGCGCTGCTGATCGATACCTACGACCCCATCCAAGGGGCGCGCACGGCAGCCCAGCTCTTTGCGGCCAGAAGCCCAGATCAACTGGGATCCCGCGGGGAAATCGGCGGGGTGCGCATCGACTCAGGAGATTTGGAAGATCTCTCTCGCCGGGTGAAACAGATTTTGCCTCAAGGAGCCCCGGTGTTCGTCAGTGGGGATTTGGATGAATACGAGATCGAGCGCCTGCATCGCTCCCAGGCCCCCATCAGCGGCTATGGAGTGGGCACCCGCCTGGTGACCGGAGAAGGCGTGAACGGGGTGTACAAATTGGTGGAAATCAACGGGATCCCAGTGGCCAAAGCTTCCTTTGCCAAAGCCACCCTTCCCGGTCGCAAGCAGATCTTTCGCGGCCCTGAAGGAGACTTGTTGGGCCATGCTGACGAGCCCCCGCCTCCTGGCTACGAACCGCTGTTGCGCAAAGTCATGGAAAAAGGGCTGCTGCTGGATCCCTTGCCGGATTTGGAAGCCATTGCCCGCACCAGCCGCGCTTCTGTGCTGCGCCTGCCTCAGGGGGTGCGACAACTGCGCCAGCCGGATCCCTGGCCCATGGCCCTGACTGCAACTTTGCAGCGGTTGAAAGACCACACCCTCGGTCAGGACTGTGCCTCGGCGGGCACTGCCTGAGGAGCGGATTCTAATCCAAGCAACATTGAACCATGCTGAACATAGTATTCAGCATGGCGCGATATGTAACTCCCAAAGAAGTTGCTCGTCGGCAGTACGAACACCTTCAGGACGAGCAAGGCGATATGACCTCGATAGCTACATCAAGTTACCCGGAAAGCAGAAGCACATTGTTCTCTACGCCAGAGTTATCAGCCGAGCGCAAAAACCCGACTTGGAGCGACAGATTGCTCGATTGGTTAGCCTCCATTCTGGAGCCGAAGGGGTCGGAGACATTGGCGGCGGTCTCCACTTCCAAAGACCACGGTTCCTTGCCCTACTGGAACGAATCGGTGCAGGAGATGTCGGCACACTTGTGGTCGCCTATAAAGACCGCCTCTGCCGCTTTGGATTTGAGCTTGTTGCCTGGTACTGCCGTCAACACGGGTTCGAGAAAGAGCTCCGCTCCGCTGACGCAAACGTGGTTCTCAATCACCAAGACCACTCTCCCCAACAGGAATGGGTTGAGGATATTCTTGCCATTTTGCACGGCTTCAGTCATCGGCTCAGCGGACTCAGGAAGTACCGAACTGCAATCCAGGAAGATCAGGATTTATCCCGAACCCGCTCTGGCTAAGGTGTGGAAACACTGGCAAGCAGCGTGCCGGTATTGCTACAACCAAGCGATTGCCCATCAGTGCCAGCACGGTGCCCCAAAAACGGCCAGAAAGCTGCGGGACATCATCCTGCACTCCGACCTGCCCCGGTGGGTGAAGGACGCCCCCTGCCACATCAAGCAGAACGCGGTCATCGAGGCGTGGTTGGCGTTTCGCCGAAGCAAAGACGCGAGGTTTCGCAGTGTGCGGGACAGGTCGCATACGCTGCAATTCAACGCCGGCAACTTTCGCAATGGGACGTGGTATCCGAAACTCACCCGAGGTTTGGCGTTTCGTGCATCCGAGGAGATGCCCAGATAATGGGCACATGGAACTGAGCTAGTGCGGGTGAAAGACAGGTGGTATGCCATCTTCCCTGAACCTGTGAACGAGCAGTGCTCGTTGGCAACGGGAATCATAGCGCTTGACCCTGGGGTGAGAACTTTCCTCACCGGGTTTGATGGGGAAGGTTTTGTGGATATTGCCAAAGGCGACTTTGGCCGGATAACACGGCTGTGCCACTACCTGGATGAGTTGCAATCGAGGCTGAGCCAGGCACCGAGGCAAAAGCGTAGGCGAATGCGGCAAGCAGCGTTTCGCTTGCGTCAAAAAATCAGGAACTTAGGTCGTGTTGATCTTATGTTAAGATAGAGAGAATAATTTATGGTGGAAAGAGGATGAAGTTGGTTTTTTAGATGAAAACAAACGGCAGAAGATATTGGCTTTTTTACGGACAGAAGAGAGAGTTAACATTGGGAAAGAAGCAAACTGTAAACAGTCTATTGAAGCAGTTCTTTGGATAGCCCGTTCCGGTGCTCCTTGGCGCTACCTCCCAGAAGGATATGGCAAATGGTACACCATCTATCAAAGATTCCACCGGTGGAGTCGTTTTGGAGTGTGGGAACGGATGTTCAAGTATTTTATTGACGACCCTGATTTAGAGCATCTCATTATTGATTCAACCATGGTTCGAGCGCACTCCTATGCTGCTGGAAAAAAGGGGAGCAAGCTTTGGGGAGAAGCCGGGGGGATACAGCACTAAGATTCATGTGAGTGTAGATAGGTTGGGAAATCCGCTGGAATTGAGGATAACTGGCGGAGAAAGGAACGATATTACTCAAGGGGAAGAATTGATAGAGGGCTGGCAGAGAGAGGATACCAAGGTAATTGAGGATAAAGGATATGATGCCAATAAGTTGATTGAGAAGATAGGGGAAGCTCAAGCGGTTATTCCGCCTAAAAGAAATAGAAAGATGCAGCGGCATTATGACAAGCATTTATATAAAGAAAGGCATTTAATCGAATGCTTTTTTCATAAGTTAAAGCAGTACCGGCATCTATGTTCTCGTTTTGGCAAATTGGCAAGAAACTTCTTGAGTTTTCTCTATCTCGTCAGTGCTCTCTTTTGGCTCAAATAAAAGATCAACACAACCTAGTTTGAATCGAAATGACTATGACGACAAAAAGTTGAACCACGCACCTCTGTATGGAAGGGCTCCCCTTCCTGGGGAAAGTCCTCGCGGAAATGGGCTCCTCGGCTTTCTTCCCGCAGCAGCGCCCCCTGCGCTACAAGACGGGCGAGCAAAAGCAGACTGCCTGCCTCAGCCTCTTCCCGGCTGGCCCAAGGCTTTTCCTGCAGGGGAAGTTCCTTGACAAAGGCCAGAAAAGCCCGCAGCCGTGTTCCCTCGCGCACAACGCCCAAAGCTTCCCCAACTCGCTGCCTCAGAGCCGGCACGATGGAGGGAGATGCCGCCAGAACGGGTAGCCTTTGCAGTCGCCGGGCGAAGCTCACCTCTCCCAAGTCTTGCAAGGCAGCCAAAGCAGCCCGCTTGCCCATAACCAGCCCCTCCAAGAGACTGTTGGAAGCCAAACGATTGGCCCCGTGTAGCCCCGTGGAAGCCACCTCCCCGGCAGCATAAAGGCCCGGCAGTCCGGTGAAGCCGAAAGCGTCCGTTCGGATCCCACCCATCACGTAGTGAGCGGCGGGAACAACCGGCAGCAGATCCTTGGTAGGATCCAACCCCAAGGCGCGGGCAGAAGCAACAACGGTGGGAAAACGCTCCTCCAGATGTTCGACGACCCGCAGATCCAGGTAGGTTCCCCCTGTCTGCTCCCGCTCCCAGAAAACGGCTCGAGCTACCACATCCCGCGGCGCCAGCTCTCCCCGCTCCGCATACCGAGGCATGAAACGCTCCCCAAAGGCGTTGAGGAGAACGGCCCCTTCTCCTCTTACTGCCTCGCTCACCAGCGCTCCATTGGGCAAAGCCGTGGGGTGAAATTGCACAAACTCCAGATCCCTGAGGATGGCCCCTGCCCGCCAAGCCAGCACCATCCCATCGCCGGTAGCTCCCGAGGGAGCTGTCGAGACGGGGAAGAGGCTGCCAAATCCTCCCGTAGCCAGGAGAACTGCCCCGGCCCTCACCTCCACCGGCCCCTCAGGGCCAAGAAGCAAGGCCCCCGCCACCCTGTCCCCCGCCAGCAAAAAGCTGAGGGCTGTGTAGCCCTGCAAAGGCAGCCTGTTGAGGCGAGCCAGCAAACCTCTCAGGAGCCACAGTCCGCTCCGATCCCCCCCCAGATGGCGAACCCGCGCTTGGGAGTGGCCCCCTTCCCGGACAGGTTGGGGATGGAAAGGAAGGCCCCAGCGCAAAAGTCTCTCCAGGTGCAAGGGTGCTTCCTCCACAATGGAGCGAGCCACCTTTTCTTCCACCAGGCCACGGCCCGCTTGCAAGGTATCTTGGATATGGGCTTCTACGTCCGCCTCATCCACAGGAAAAGCCACCCCACCCTGCGCCCAAGGGGTAGAGCCAGAGGGAAGGGGATCCTTGCTTACCACCAGAGTTGTCGCCCCCTGGGTTTCGGCCCACAAGGCTGCGTACACCCCCGCCACCCCCGCTCCCAGGATCAGCAGATCAGTTTGCCATCGCACTAGCGGTGCGATTTCCCTGCCGTAGGCATAGCACTCTTGCAGCAGCGCCACGTAGTCCTTGCGCTCCAATTTAAGCCCCGGCAGGCACTGCCAGCATGGCCAGAATCGACCGGCGAGCCTTCTCAGCCACGTCCTGGGGTACCTGAATCACGTGGCGCATCTCCTGCAGGGAGCGATAAATCTTTTCCAAGGTAATCTTTTTCATGTACTCGCAAACGGCCTCTGCCTTGACAGGGATGAAGGTCTTGTCTGGAGCTTCTTTCTTGAGCCGGTGGAGAATGCCCACCTCAGTAGCGACCACGAACTCGCGGCTTTCCGAGGTTTTGGCGTAGCGCACCATGCCCTCGGTAGAGAGCAGCTTGGCATCCGGTTTGAGAAAGAGACAGCTAGAGCCGCAACTGCACTCGGGGTGGATGAGGAACTCCGCTCCAGGGTGCTCTTCCACCATCGCCTTGAGGTGCTCTTCCCGGATGCCGACATGCACGTGGCACTCTCCCGGAAAGAGATCCAGCTCCCTCCCGGTTACCTGAGCAACGTGGGCTCCCAGAAACATATCCGGCACAAAGAAGATGGGGCGATCCCGGGGCAGGCTGGCCACCACTTGAACTGCGTTGGCGCTGGTTACGCAGACATCTGCCAGAGCCTTGATCTCGGCAGCGGTGTTGACGTAGGCCACCACCAGGCCCTCAGGGCAGGCTGCCTTCCACCGCAGCACATCTTCTGGGCGAATGCTGTCGGCTAGGGAACAGCCCGCCTCCAGATCCGGCAGCAGCACCGTCTTTTCGGGGTTGAGGATGGCAGCCGTCTCTGCCATAAAATGCACGCCCGCAAAGACGATCACCTGGGCGCTCGTCTTTTGAGCCTCTCGAGCCAGCCCCAAGGAGTCTCCCACAAAGTCTGCTACCTCTTGAACTTCGGGGAGCTGATAGGAATGGGCAAGGATGACCGCCTGCCTTTCCTGTTTGAGCCGAACAATCTCCTGGACGGTCACGTCAGCGTTGCGTAGCAATAGAGTTTCTCCTTATCATTCTCGACTTCTTGTCGCGACAGCGTTGCGTAGCAATAACGGCTTTGTTCCTCTGTAAGCTGGACGCGATCTGAGGACTTTGTCCCGCTAATGGGCTCGCAGGAGCAGCGCGCAGCGATAGCAGAAAGCGTATCTCCTGCAGTTGGCTGACTCTGCTTTAGCCAAGACGCTCGGAGAAGCCTTTCGCGGCGCTCGGTTGAGCTGGAGCTGGGCCTAGGTTGTTTTCCCAAAGTAGCATCGGTTGCGACGGCGTTGCGCAGCAGTAAAACAGCATCTAGCGAGGACTTGGCTCAGGTTGACATTCCCCCCTGCATAAAGGCAGGGGATTCTTTCAAGCACTCCGCGCCGTCATAGGCGTTCGCGAAAGCGTCGTGTAGCAATGAAGCAAAGGCCGTCCCAGGGGGCGGGGCTTGTTCGCTTTAGCAGCGCGGAGCGCTAAACCCGGTTTTCTTGGTCAGGCAGTGTAGTAGGCCGTGCCTTTGTTGACGAAGTCCAGCGTATAGGCAGCCCGGTAGTTGATGGTTGGCTCAAACACGCCGGCCACTGTCATGCTGTCGAAGAAGTCTTGCCAGCGTTTGTCGGTCATGGCGCCAATGCCTTTTTCCAGCGCATCGCCGGACAAGATGATGCCGTACTCCTGCAGTTTCTCGAAGCTATAGGCCAACTGGGCATCGGTCATTTCCGGGTTGTCCTGCTTGATCAAGCGATAGGCCGGACGGGGATCCTCCAAGAAGCTGTACCAGCCTTTGATAGAGGCATCCACGAATCGCTCCACCAAGTCGGGCTTGGTTTCCACCAGTTGGCGACGGGTTTCGATGGTGGTGGCATAGGGTTTGTAGCCCAAATCCGCCAGGAGGAAGACCACCGGCTCAAATCCCCCTTCCCGTTGGATGGCAAAAGGCTCAGACGTCAGATAGCCTTGCTGAGCTGAGCTGGGATCCGCCAAAAAGGGGCCGGGGTTGAAGTTATAGGGGCGAACTTGGTCGTCGGTGAAGCCAAAGCGGGCCTTCAGGTAGGGCCAGTAGGTGGCAAGCCCCCCTTTCGAGACGAAAATGGGCCGGCCCTTGAGCTCTTCAAAGCGCTGGGTGCCGGGGTGGGTCATGATGATCTGCGGGTCTTTTTGGAAAATGGCTGCCACACACACCAAAGGGATCCCTTCTCGCACAGCATTGATCACCCCTGTGCTTCCCCCCATGGCAAACTCGGCAGCTCCACCGGCCAAAACTTGGGTGATGTTGATGCCGGGGCCACCCATCTTGATGGTCACATCCAGGCCATGCTCGCGGTAGATGCCGGTCGCCACCGCCTGATAAAAGCCGCCGTGTTCCGCCTGAGCATACCAGTTGGTAGCATAGGAAACGCGATCCAGGCCGGATCCCTGAGCCACGATCAGGGTGGGAGAGGGTTTGCGCTGAGCTTGGGCGCCCCCTGCCGCCAGCAGACCGCCCCCAAGGGCTGCGGCTCCCACTTTGAGAAGCTGACGGCGGCTCAGAGCCTTGGTGTTCGAGTCAGAGGGTTGAGACGAAGCCATAATCCATTCTCCCTAAGCTAATCCTTGCAAGGTGTGAGGGGGCCAAAGATGCAGGTACAGCCTATTGAGGGGCTACGGATACGGTTGTAAACCTACTTGTTCTAAACCTCATCGGAGTCAAGCCTCAGAAACACGATGTTTTGTATCCCTTAAGTTTTGTATCCCTTAATTTGTGAACAGGCTGTAACTTGCGACACCCCATTAAGCCAGAAACCCTTGGGCAGAGCGGTATCTCCGGCTACCGGCACTTGCAGACGAGAGCCGTTGGCGTTCGGTTCCATCGGCGGGAGGCCAAGCTGCCCTGGGGCCAGCACCTCAGTTCGCAAATGGCAAGAGGAACAAAACCCGAAACCAGCCTTGCCCTGGTCTATCTCAAACCTGTAGCCACCGAACCTGACCGGCGCTCGAAGTAACCTGCAGATCTCATTCTGCCGCAATCTTGCTGGGTCAAAGAGCCCCACCCCTTGAGCATTTGCCGGAGCTGTTGGCAATTTATCCCCGGTCGGGATGGAGTTGCGGCCAATTGGAGAGCTTGCTTTCTAGAGCTTGCTTTCTGCTAAGGCAACCCGCTATGCTACCGCCCAGATTGAGGCATTCTCCCGTGGCAAGTCAGCAGCTTCGTGTCTATGTCCCCCCTCACCCGCTCATTAAGCACTGGCTAACCGTGGCTCGGGATGCGGAGACGCCCATGCCCCTGTTTCGCACGGCCATGTCGGAGCTGGGCCGCTGGCTAACCTATGAGGCGATGCGGGAGTGGATCCCCACCCAGACCGTTCAGGTGCAAACCCCTTTGGAACCCGTTGCCGCGGAGGTCATTGCGCCGGATACCCTGCTGGGCATTGTGCCTGTATTGCGGGCTGGCTTGGCGATGCTGGAAGGCTGTCAAGCCCTTTTGCCCCAGGCGCGGATCTTTCACATTGGCATGGTGCGGGATGAGGAAACGCTGCAGGCCAGTTGCTACCTCAATCGCCTTCCAGAGCGGATCCCTGAACAGATGCGCATTCTCATTCCCGAGCCGATGTTGGCCACCGGGGGCACGCTGCTCTGGGTTTTGGATGAGCTAAAAAAACGGGGGGCGGATCCCAGCTTGGTTAGAATTGTCAGCGCATTGGCAGCGCCCCCAGGGTTACAGCGGTTGGGATCCCACTACCCGATGGTGCAAATCTTCTGCGCCATGATTGACGAGCGGCTGAACGATCGAGGATTTATCTTGCCCGGGCTGGGGGATGCAGGGGATCGTGCCTTTGGCACAGAAAACTAGCCACTGACCCACTCAATCTGTCTGTCTTCTCTGCTGCTGGTTTTTGAGCCAAGATCTTCGGCGACACACGCATTCTGTAGTGCTCAATCGAGCTTTTACCACTTCTGGCGCACGGATTGCCCATTCACCCAGATGCTTTGAGGGAGAGCATTTGAGGCTAACCCCCCTCAGATTGGTCAAGCTATTGGATCATAGGTACTGTAGGACGCTTCAGCCGGTCGCGCTACTTGCAATTCTGACGGGGCCAGCACCTTTTCCCTTCCTGCGCCTATGCGACTTGTCCTTACCAGTTTGGATGGCAGCTTGCTGGATCTGGAGTCCAACAGCTATGGTGCTGCCCGACAAGCCTTGGCTGCCCTAGAGCGCCGCTCCATTCCCTTGGTGCTCTACAGCCTGCGCACCCGTGCTCAACTGGAGCAGGTGCGGCGGCAGTTACGCCTGGAGCATCCGTTCATCTGCGAGGATGGATCCGCCGTTTACGTGCCTGAGCATTACTTCCCGGCGGGCATTCTGGATGAGCAGTGGCAACACCGACCGCCCTACTACGTGTATGCCTTGGGTCTGCCCTATTCTCGCCTGCGCAGCATCTTGCAACAGGTGCGCCAAGATTTCCACTTGGACTTGATCGGGTTTGGGGATTGGACTGCCTCTGAACTGGCCGCTGCCACCGGGATCCCTTTGGAAGAGGCGGAGCGGGCGCAGCAGCGAGAGTACAGCGAGATTTTCAGCTATTCCGGGGATCCCGAAACCCTACGGGAAGCTTTTGCCCAACAAGAGGCCAACCTCACCCAACATCTGCTGCGGGTGCGTCAGCTCCACTTCTCCAGCCTGCCGCAATGGTATCTGACCGGATGGATACGGCCAACGATGGCCGCAGAACCCAATTTCTCGCCGGGGGAGCAGGCGGTGCGGCGGCTGCTGGATTGCTATCAACGGCATTTGGGCCCTATCAAGGCTTTGGGCATTGGTTGTTCCCCGCCCGATGTGGCCTTTTTGCGGTGGACGGAGCAAAAAGTGGTGCTTCCCAGCCCAATTGCGGATAGCCTCTGGAGTGAGGCCCTGCCCCAATGGCAATTGGCTCAGCTCCCCGGCCCAGAGGGGTGGAATGAAGTGGTGTTGATGTGGTTGGAGGAAACAGATCATGGTGATGAATAAGCAGCAGAGCGGTTGTCAGGCTGTCCCCCTGGGCTTGAGAACGGCGGGATGCTTGCTGAGTTTGGCGATGGCCATGCCCGCCTACGCACAACCGCCCATGACCCTACTGACAGGAGAACCGACGGTCGCCCAACTGAAGGAAGACGGAGCCCGCTACCTGCAGATGGGCTTTCATACCTTGGCCATCAACGCCTACCGGAGCGCGATTGAACTGGAAGAAAAAACCTTGGTGCTGCCCAGCGAACGGGATCCCGATGTGCCTTTTAACCTCGGCTTGATCTACGCCCGTCAGGGCAAGCTGGCGGAGGCGCGCGCTGCCTTTCAACGCTCGGTAGAGGTGGATCCCAGTAGCTTTAAGGCCCGCTATCAACTGGCTTTGGTGGATCTCAAGCTGGGGAACCTGGCCGCAGCCAAAGAGCAGCTCACCCTTTTGGCCCATGCCGCCAGCAACCATCCGGAAACCCACAGCCATATTCAATCTTTACTGGCCACTCTGGAGTCTGTGCCCCTGCCCGGCCAACAAGGAAAAAACCCGGCTCGTCCTCCAGCCGTCGAGTCAGAAGCCGCCAAGCTCTTGCTCGAACCTCAGAAAACAGAAACAGCCGCCCTGCCAACTGCGACTGAAAAGAAAGGGCCAGAGGAAGAGAAACCCCTCTCGCTTCTGCAGCGGCTCCGCCAACAGGAGCGGGACTAGTTCTCTCTCGGCCCAGACTGACAACCCATGAAGGCATGTAGCTGGATGCCAGGGATCCCACTGGTCACCGGGCCTTGGGCTAGGCTCACCCCTTTTTGGGATCCGACTGAGAATCTTCGGGCTGGGGCCCTTTGGTGGTGAACACCGTGGTGAACATCATCAGCATGCCTCCCCCCAAGATCAGCAGGGCTAATCCGCCAAACATCCAATTCATCCAAGCTTGAACTTCCATGGGGGAGCTCTCCAGAATACGAGAATCCATTGGGCAGTTTTATCCTACATCTGGAGAAACGGTGCCCAGCAGCTACTGATTGGCTCGGTAAAGCAACCCCAGCCCTACGGCGGCACAGATCAAGTTGGGCAACCAAGCCGCCATTGCTGGCCCCAGCGTCCCAATTTGTCCCAGCGCCTGGGTGATGAACAGCAGCACATAGAAGGCAAAGATAATCAGCACACTGATGCCCAACCCCAAAGAGGAACCGGTGCGCTGCGGGCGCAGCCCCAAAGGCACCCCAATCAGGGTAAACGCCAGACACGCGAAAGGAATGGCATACTTCTGGTTGAGGCTGACCTGTAGACGGCGCACCCGTTGCAGATCTCCAGAACTGGCGATCACCTCGACGTAATGCTTCAGCTCCCGAATGTTCATTTCCTCAGGGCTGCGGATCTCTTGAGCCAGCTCCAGTGGTGCGCGAGGCAGGCGCAACTCCTGCCGGCTGAAGGTGGCAATGTTGCTGTAGGTGCCATCCGGAGAAACGATGTAGTTGGTGCCATCCTCAAACACCCAAAGATTCTCTTGGGGATCCCAGCGTCCCCGTTGGGCCAGCAGGATTTGGTTGAGCGCTTCGTTGGAAAAATCTAGGACGATAATGCCGCGCATTTGCTTCCCATCGAAGCTGCGGGCGTAGAACTGACGGGTTAGCCCTTGTCGCCGGGAAAAGGTGCCGTCCGGCTCAGGCATGAGGATCTCGCCAAATTCTTGGTAGAGGATATTCTCCCGCCGGAAGTCGGGATCCCGATTTAAAGCTCGATTCAAAGTCGTGGCCGCTTGGCGATTGCTCACCGGCACCACCAGCTCATTGAACAGAAACGTTAACGTCGTCACCAGCAAGCTGAGGACGAGGGCAGGCACCATGAGGCGGTAAAGGCTCACCCCGCATCCGCGCAAGGCCGTGATCTCGTTGTCGGCAGACAAGCGCCCATAGGCCAGCAACGTCGCCAGCAACATGGACATCGGGAACGTCAAAACGATGATCCCCGGCGCCCGCAGCACGAACACCTGCAAGGCTGCTGAAATCGATAACCCTGCCTCCACCACCAGGCGCACCAGCTCGAACAGGGATCCCACCGCCATCACCAAGGTTGTGAAAGCCCCCACCCCAAAGAGAAACGGCAGCAGCATTTCCGAGAGGACATAGCGATCCATCAGGCCCACCGCGCAAACGAGGGAGAGCCTGTGGTCAGGCCGCTCGCGGGAACGGGCAGGAGGGAGAGAATGAAGTTTCACGCAACCCAAGGAAGTAGTAGGCAGGACAGCCGAAGGCTGTTAACGACTCTAGACCGGAACACTGGGCAATGAAAGGCTATCGCCTTCCTTTCTCAACCTAACCCGCCTATGATCGACCCCAAGTAAGCTCAGGCATAGAATTGGGCCGGGTTTGTCTTGGGAAGACTTTCGACATGGTTTCCTCCTCTTCCCCCTCCTGCAATCTTAGGAGTTTGCTGGAGCGGCTCCTGGAGCTGCGGCAGCAGGTTGTAGAGGGATCCCAGAAATACTTGGCCGCTTGGGGCTGCCTTACGAGCCCTCCTGCGGCCATCCACAACCTGGCGCGCTACCTGGCGCTGCGCCAACAGGATCTGCGCAGCTTGCAACTGGAGCTGGCGGCTGCGGGGCTGTCCTCGCTGGGGCGCTGTGAGTCGCGGGTTCTGGAGAGCCTGGATGCGGTGATTGCTATTTTGGCAGCCACCCAGGGTTTGACCCATACGGCACCCAGCTATGAAGAGTTTTACGCCGGAGATACGGCACTAGAGCAGCACGCCGAGGCGCTGTTTGGCCCCCCTTCTCCCCATCGCCGCGCGCGCATCATGGTGACCCTGCCCAGCGAAGCCGCCGAGCAGCCGGAGCTGTTGCTGCAGTTTGGAGCGGGGCATGAACGTGGCCCGCATCAACTGCACCCACGACGAGCCCTCGGTGTGGGAGAAAATGGTGGCCCACTTGCGCCAGGCCGAAGCCCAGACCCAACAGCGTTGCAAGATTTTGCTGGACCTGGCTGGCCCCAAGATCCGCACCGGCCCAGTGGCCATGCCCCCCGGCAAAACCAAGGTGTACCGCGGGGATCGCATCCTGCTCACCGCGAAGGTTCCTGAGGCCAGCGCCGATATCTCCTGCCAGGTGACCTGCAGCCTGCCGGAGGTTTTGGCGCACCTGCAGGTAGGGGCAAGTGTTTGGATCGACGGCGGCAAAATCGGCGCCCGCGTGGTAAGGATCGAGCCGGCAGGCGTGGTGCTGGAGCATGACTCTAGTCAATGATATGCTGGACTATACTGAAAATAATGTACAGTATGTTCAGTATGGCTGCTTGGCATGGCTAGGTATGTAAAACCGAGAGAAGCGGCGGATTATTTTGG
>NZ_JBSSBR010000040.1:0-22312 GCF_054059035.1 Thermostichus sp. MS-CIW-36 | reverse complement strand
CAGGACTTGGGTCATGGTTCTATCATAACTTCCGCATTCCTCCCGACACTGACCCTACGGGTACAGTGCGGGGCTCCTGCGATTTCTAGCTGAGGATGTAATCTCAGCCTGGGGGGGGAGCCCCAGACACTCCTAGCGTGGTGTGATCATATCACCGAAATAGAGATGAGGCGGGGAGCTTTATAGTCTTTATTAAAAGAGTTTGAGATAGTACTAACCCTCACTCCTGGCCTCTCTCCCCATGAGATCCTGACCCTCACAGGGATCCCAGCCAGCGCCGCCAGCTCCACCAGGGATCCTTTCCCTTGCTGGCCCTGAACAGTTCGGCCACTTCCTCGCCGGTGGGCTGGGCAATAAAAGTCTTCAAGACGCTGTAGAGGCCGGGCTCTTCCTGTTGCCACACGCTCCAGGGATCCGGATAGGCGCGAAACAGGGCTCCCTCCACCAATGAGCGCAGGTAGTAGCTGGTCTCGAAGGTGCTCAGAAACCGCTGGCGCAGACGGCGACCGGCCAGACCCACACCCACGGTGGCGGCATCCTGCAATTGGGGGTTGAGGAGAACGACGGGTTTGGGATCCCGTCCTTTGGAAGCCAGCCCAGAGGGATCCCCGCCACTGACCGCTTGGCAAACCCGCTCCACCTGATCCAAGCTGTAAACCGCGGGCATCACCAGCAGGAGGCTCTGTTCTGGGGTAGGTTGAGTCCGGGAAGTCAAGCTCTGTAATTCAATCCCTTCTGGCAGGGATCCCCACTCCCGCTGGGCCAGGGCTGCTCCGCCGGCATCGCTAAATAGCACCAAAGCCGGTGGCTGCACAAGTTCCAAAAAAGGGCGAGCCAAAACCTCCGGCTTCAGGTCGGGGGCGAGGATCTCGATCAGCAGGCGGCGATACCCCGCTTGCATGGCCAAGCGAGTTGCCCGAATGGCTTGTTCGCAGGCTTGGGCCAGATCGACGGGCAGGTCGGGAAATTGAGTCAGTTGCAGTTGCTCCGCCACAGCTCAGATCCAAATCAGATCCAACAAGGTTCAAGAAACGGTTGCCTAGCCTGACGAGTCTTCCCAAGCCTTGTGGGTGAGCAATTCCTCCAGCACCCGCACCCCCCGCAGTTGGTTGGAAAGGGGCAGGTGGCCCTTGGGGGCGGAGAGATCCCAGATGAACTCGTCAGGGTAGCGAGTCCAGTGGTAGCCCTGCTTCCAGCCAATGAGCGGCCAGAGGCGCTCCCAGTTGCGGTTCACCCCCAGCCACAGTTGCCGCTGCACCGAGTAGCCAAAGCGATCCCCGGAGGCCGCCCGCCACAGGCGATCGATCGTGCGCAGATCCTCGACCGGGATCCGGCTCACCTCGGAAAAATACAGCCAGCCCCGCCGCGCCGCCCCCTCTCCTGCCGCCCGACATAGCAGTTGTAGGCTCAGCCGATCCGCCTCCAGCCAGGCTCCCGCCGATAACAGCTCCTGCAGAGGACGATAGTCGATATTCAGGGCTGAAGTCAGAGGGACGGTCACCATTGCCAAGTTGCAAAAGGTCTCCCTTGATTTTAGTCCCTGCTGTCCGTCCCCTCAGGTTTCAGGCGGGTACTTGGGCGGATCCCCGAAGATGATGCGATAGCCGATGTACGCCACCCCCAACAGCCCTGCCAGGATCCACAAGAAAGCCGAAAAGGGCATGTAGGAAAAAAAGACAAGATAAACCCGGCGACTGAGCCAAGAAAAAATAAGATAGACTGCCGCCAAAATGCCGATCCCTTGCAAGGTGCGAAAAGCCGGCACCCGCGAGAGAGGCATGCGCTGGCGTGCCACCCAGATGGAGCTAAGAAAAGTCCAGGGAGGCACCAGCAGCAAGAACATATCCGCCTGCTTCACCACCGCCTGCCAGCCGGCGGTGTTGGTGGCATAGGCCAAGTAGCCCGCCCAGAGGACAAGAGTTACCGCTCCCAAGCCGATACTTAAGCTGAGCAAAAAAGGCTCCTCCCATTGGCCTGGGATCCAGTCGCAGAGAACCCAAACCACCCAAGGGGTGGCAAAGAGCAAAAGCGCAATGGCTAAGCCATTGGCGTTGAGCTGGGTAAAAAACCTCTCCAGAGTCATGAACAGCAAAAGGAGCGAACGTCACCCTTGATGGTAATGATTCCTCCTTCAATCTGCAATTCGATTCGTATACAGAATCCATGAATTTGTTGGGAGCAATGCCCAAAAGGTTCACAGCCCGTCCGGGCATTCGTGTAAGCCTTGCCAAGCAACAACAGCGGGGATGGAAGTGGGAAAAAGAAAAGGGATCCTTGACACTGGCCAGGGATCCCTTCCTGTAGTCTTTCCTAAAAAGCTCAAGACATTTTCTATGGCGTTGCTGAGGGAATTAACCCAAGCCACTCTCCCCTTTTGCAAGAAGTGAGTCTGGCATCGGAATCCCTACTCCTCCGGATCCATCCGCCTCAGTCCATTAACCCAATCTACAGCCCTTGCAGCACCGTATCGGGGCGGGCCGACAGATTCTGGATGCGGGTATCCTGGGCAGGCGGGGTGTCCGGTTCGGTGAACACGCCGATCTGCCGCAAATACCGAGCCAAGGCATCTTGCTCGCTGCCGGGGGTATCGAAGGTGATGCCGGAACTGGGGGCCAAGTTCACCCGGTTGGGGTTAGACAGGCGAGGGAAGGGATAGTCATCCCCACCATTGGCCAAGAAGTCCAGGGTCACCAGGCGGAAGGTGCGTCTGGGATCCCCTTGCACTTGGCCGTTGCGCACCACCACATCCCGACCTGTGGGCGTATCCACCCGCAAGGAGAGGACGCGGGATCCCGGTGGCCGCGAGGGATCAAAGCTAAAGGCAAAGCCGCCAATTTGCGGGAAACGGCCCGGCGTAGCTCCCGGCTGGGTTTGCGCCACCCCGTGTTCCACTATCTGCTTCAGTTCCTCAGCGGTGACGGTCAACAGAGAGAGGCCGTTGTTAAAAGCAAGGGCCGTTTCGATGTCCAGCTGAGAGATTTGACCGGACTGCTTGCCGGCCTCAGGGTTAGCCACCGGTGGGATCCGCTGCACCGGCTCACCGCCGCCACCACCAGTGGTAGCCCCAATGGGAGCGCGAATGCCACCGCCATTTTTCAGGGAGATGACGGTGGAAGGATCGACCGTTCTGGCGTAGGCCAAGTTGGCATCGGCAGTGAGGTTGCCCAGGTTGGTTTCCTCGGTGCGCACCTCCGCCCGCAGGCCGTTGAGAAATTGGGTGGTGGAGCCGAAGGTGCGGCCATCTTTGGTGCGGATGATGTTGCCAATTTCGTTGGCTATCCGCACTACGTCGGGATTGGGGGTGCCCCTGACGGCTGCTACCCCTTGGTCGTCGGCGGCATAGGCACCGCTGACCGGATCGATGCGGGCAATAACCCCGTTGGCGTCGAAGCTGACCACCAGGCGGCCCACGTAGCGATAGTTGGAGCCGGTGTTGACCACCGCCACCGGTTGACCACTGGCAGAGGAACGCAAGATGGGGTAGTCACCCGTGCGGGTATCCGGCAAATCGGTGCGCAGGCGGTCGGTGGGCTTGGCAATCACCCGGTGGGATCCGCCGGCAATGATGATGTCCACATTTCGCAATTGGCTGGCCAGGGCTACCTCGTTTTGCAACTGTTGCAGATGGGCTAGGAGGATAATTTTGTTGATGCCCTGAGCGGTGAGTTGATCGACAAAGCCCTGGATTAGAGCGGCACTCACCTGGTCAGTATCGTCCACCCTGCCTTCTACCCTCACCTCGGGGCCGGGGCTGGAAATGGCAGCCAAGCGAGTGGTGGTGGCTCCCACCAAGCCAATTCGCTGCCCTCCTACGGTAATCACTGCTGTCTTGGCAATTCTGCCTCGAATGGAGCTGGCCTCTTGGCCATCGGCGGCAAAGTCAGCGCTGGCCAATTCCCCGGTGCCGCTGAAGCTGAGGTTGGCGCTCAGATAGGGAAAACGAGCCCCAGCGTAGCCGCGGCCCGTGTCGGGCCGAATTAGATCGCGAATCTGGCGCGTGCCTTGGTCGAACTCGTGGTTGCCGAAGGCAGCCGCCTCAAAGCCAATGGCGTTGATGATCTCGATATCGGCTTTGCCAGGGGTGAGGTTGTAACGGCCTTGCAGAGACCGATCCGTGCTGGCGTTGTAGAAGGGGCTGGGGATATAGTTGTCCCCACTGGAGAGCACCACCGTATTTGGGAATTGGGGGCGCAGAGCATTCACCACCGCCGAGAAGCGCGGCGCATCTTGTACGGCAGCGATCGAGGCTTCCAAGTCGCTGGCATGTAGGATTTGCAGGGTAAAAGCGGGCGGCTGAGTCGAGAGAGCCACATTGGGATCCGAGGCGATAAACCCAGCCCCTCCGCCGGTTGGGGGAACCGAGCTGCTGCTACCGAAGGCGCTGGCCAGGCTCAGCACCAAACACCACAACCCGACCCACAGGGACCTGGCCAGAGGGTTCAGCCAATCCGGGAGCCATCTCTTGGCAGGGGCAGACCCTCGAGCACGGCAAGCTGGTTTCATGACAATTCCTTCACTCCATCCGCAAGAGAGGACGCATCCGCGTTCACCAAGGCTGGGATTGGGGTTTCGCTATGACCTGTTTAAGGTTAGGTCAAGCCTAGGTTAAGCTTCCCATGGATCCCAGCCAAATTGTTGCAAGTCCACCTGGCCCTCGGCGTCGAAGTGGATCCCTTCTGCCTGCAGCAGTGCCTTTTGCAGGTCGTCGTAGCCGAGGCGAAAGGGGGAGTAGGAAATGCGTCCCTGGGCGTTGATCACCCGTTGCCAGGGGATATCGGTATTTTGGCCTTGCAGGCGAAACAAAGCATAGCCCACCTGCCGGGCATAGCCAGGATAGCCGGCGGCCCGTGCAACTTGGCCATAGGTGGCCACCCGACCGGGGGGGATCCGCCGCACCACTTCGTAAAAACGCTGGTAGAGGCTGACGGATTTTGGCTCGGCTTGGCAAGACTTCTCGACATCACTCCCTGCCCTAAAGGGCAAGGATTCCTTCCCAGGCTGCAGGATGACTCCTACTTTCTGGGCTACACCACCCTTGCGATTAGTGGGGGATGCCATAACCCCAACTACCGGGATAAACTCCCAGATACTTCACTCTTCTGACACTGCGCCATATTCAAGTTGGCAGAGTTCGCTCCGCACCATAACACAAAGCTGCCCTGTCGCGACAGCGGGCCGTAGGCTTTAAGGGCGGGGCTTGCAACCCAGCTTTCTCGGTCACCGGGATCCTCGCCCAAACTTGGCAGACAATGAAGTACGGAACTGATTGGCTCTCCGCATCCATGAGCTATTTGATCGCGGTACTGCCGGATCGTATGGCCGCTGAGGCGGCCTACAGCGCCCTGGAGCGAGCGGGCTTCCCGCTAGAGCGATTGCACCTACTGGGGCGAGGCTACAAAACCGCCGATGAGTTTGGGCTGATTGACCCGGCCCAAGCGGCCCGCCGTCAGATGCAGCGTTTGGCCATTTGGTTGGTGCCCTTTGGCTTTTTGGCTGGGGTGGGGTTCAGCGTCTTGAGTGGCTTGGATACCTTCGCCTGGGCGGGACCTATAGGCAACCACCTGATCGGCGGCCTATTGGGCGCGATGGGCGGGGCCATGGGCAGCTTTTTCGTCGGCGGCGGAGTGGGCTTGTCTGGTGGCTCCGGCGATGCTTTGGCTTACCGCAACCGCCTCGCTGCGGGCAAGTACGTGCTCATTGTGGAAGAAGAGAACGAAACCCGCCTCCGCGAAGCCACGCGGATTTTGCGCCAGTTTGAGCCGGAAAATCTGCAAGGGTACAGAGAGCGCCCCTAGACTGGGAGATCTGGGCAGCTATTGAGAGAACTCAGGGAGGTCCAAAAGCATGTCTTGGCTGTGGCAGCAAGTCCCATCGCCGCTTGGGCGGTGGCGGAAGGAAGGGATCCCCAGCTTTGCCGCTGCTGGGGGTGCACTGGCAGTTACGGGTTTTTTTTCGCCGGCTTTTGCCCACCACGCCCTGGGAGGGAAACTGCCTGCAACGGCCTGGGAGGGATTTCTCTCCGGGCTGGCTCACCCTGTCATTGGCTTGGATCACCTGGCCTTCGTCGTGGCCATCGGTCTTGTGGCGGCGGGGCAGCCCTGGCGCTATGGGATCCCTTTGGGCTTTGTGCTAGCGGGTCTGGTGGGCACTGGGATCCACCTGGCCGGCTGGGATCCCCTGGGACTGACGGAGCTGGCCATTGCCTCTTCCGTAGTTCTCTTCGGCTTGCTGCTGGTGCAACCGCGGCAGATCCCAAGTTGGCTCTTGCTAATAGGGGGATCCCTGGCGGGGCTATTCCATGGCTATGCCTACGCCGAAACCATTATCGGCGCCCAACCCATGCCTTGGGTGGGATATCTACTGGGGTTGAGCACCGTCCAGTATGGGGTAGCTCTCCTGGCCCTTTGGGCAGCAGAACGCTGGGGGTTGCGGATCCCTGGCTTAACTCGCTGGGCCGGCTGGGCGATTACAGTGGTGGGGGCTGCCTTCCTGACCTTGGCAGTGGTGGGCGCGTAAAAAGCGCTAATTTTGCTCCCTTGCGCTCGGGATCCCCGATCCGGTACAAGGATAGCGGTGAAGATCTGTAAAACGAGGGGAGATCCCATGGAGCGCACCTTTATTGCCATCAAGCCAGACGGCGTGCAGCGGGGGCTGGTGGGCACCATCATTCAGCGCCTGGAGAGCCGGGGCTACCAATTGGTGGGCCTGAAGCTGGTGCAAGTGAGCCAAGAGCTGGCGGAAGCCCATTACGCCGAACACAAGGAGCGCCCCTTCTTCCACAGTTTGGTGAAGTTCATTACCTCGGGGCCGGTGGTGGCTATGGTCTGGCAGGGCAAAGGGGTGATTGCTGCCGCCCGTAAGCTCATCGGCAAGACCAACCCCCTGGAGGCAGAACCGGGCACCATTCGCGGCGATTTTGGCATCGACATTGGCCGCAACCTCATTCACGGCTCCGATGGAGTTGAAACCGCGCAGCGGGAGATCGCCCTTTGGTTCGATGAGTCGGAATTGGTGAGCTGGACACCGGTTGCCCAAAGCTGGATTTATGAGTAGGTACTTGCTGCAGGCAAGGGGTAGTCGTGTTCGCAGGTTCCAGACCGGAAGTAGTGCAGAGCGCTAGGGCCGTGTTTCGAACTGGCTTCGGCTGGCCGCAAGCGGCTCTGTTGGAAGTGCCTTGAACCACCCCTTCTCTGCCAAAACTCGAGCGGCAAGCAGGATCTGTTTGCTACTGAATTGTTGTTTTCTATCTCCCCAGGCGTAGAAGCTTTCCACCAACTCTGCCGTCGTAGAAGGGTGCCCACGAGTCACGATCCAGTGGACAGTAGCCAGCAATTCTAGACCATAGGGCGACTCAAAGCCCTCCACGAGGTCGCTGACACGCTCAAAGCGTTCTCTCGTCTCTGGCTGATCGGCGAGATAGCTGTGGGCCTCCTCGATGGCGCCAGGCACCAGCTCCAGCTTCTTGTCTGGTCGGTCACCGCCCGATCCGTACCCAGAGATGTAGTAACCCTCGATTTCCTTAAGAACATGCCGCAGGTTCTCAGCGTAGGGGCCATAAACGCCCTTTGTAAACCTTAAGCGAAGCGGCTCCCCGGCTTCCTGCAGGAAGTACATCAGCTTGTGCAGCTCAAGCAAAGAGACAAACGGAACAAGTAGACCGTTTACATAGCGCTCCATAAGGCCCACCAGCACCGCCCTTCCCGGAGTTAGGGTAGGAACCTGCCCACGGCGCATGCTCTTCGGCAAAGGCTGAACCTCAGTCGGCTCAAAAACAAGAATGCGCACATCTGGGAGCGTTGCCAGCGCCCACTCGATGCGGGAGCGAACATCCGGCCAACTGAGACCACCGAGGCCACAACCCAGGGGTGGCAGAGCAACCGAATGTAGGCCAAGACGCCTGATCTCTTCCACAAGGGACTGTAGCCCGGCCTCGATGTCCTCAATCCTCGACTTCCCCCGCCAGTGGCGTTTTGTGGGGAAATTGATGATGTAGCGCGGATTGGTCAGGTTTCCGGTCTCGAAAACGAACATTTTGCCCGGTTGGACTTCCCCCCGCCGGCAGGCTGCGGCATAGGCCTTGAAGTTCCCAGGCCATGATTTCAAGTGCTGTCGCAGAACCAGTAACAAGAATCCCCTGCCTTTAGGCAGGGGGGTATGTCAAAATCCCTTGCAAGTTGTCTACATGGGTAATGTGGTAGATTTTGGGACTTTCTGGAATTGGCGCCATACCTCCGCTCTACGATGCAGCTTTGAAAAAGGCAGAGCCAGATGCGCTTCAGTCGGAACGAGAGTTGAGACCGACAGGCTTTTGAGCAGTGGAGCTCTCGCTTGGCTCGGGCAGATAGAGACGTTCTTCCGAGGCGTCGTACTCAAACAGCTCTGCATAGCGTCCCCAGTCAATGGCGGTGGCAAACTGCCGTTCGGCTTCAGCGTGGGGGAAGTGTTCGTCCCAAAGATCCAAGAAGAAGTCCGCTCGCATGGAGCGGCTGCCTTTTTCTTCCAGAGTCTGCAAGATGCTGCGGAACACGGGAACCCGTGCCAATAGCTGTTGTCGGAAGAGATCCTTGCTGCGCAGGATGGTGGTGTTGGCAAAGTCCTGGCCAATTTCGGTCAGTTGCACCACCCCGCTGGCCACCTCGGCAAAGCCCAACAGCACCGCCGCATCCAAAATCGGCAGCAGATCGTCCACGGCCAGTTGCAGCCGCTCGGCCAAATCGGCAATCTCCGCCCGCCCTTGCGGCCACTCCACGATCAACTCCAGCAGACCGCTGATCCCGCCCACCCGCGCATGGGGCAGAGGCAGGGCATAGGGGGAAGTGGCCTTATCACCAGCCAGCGCAGGCAGAGCCACCTCTCCGGTAACAGCAATTTCGGGGTTGGTCATGATCTCGTAGATGTAGTCCACCAAGGACTTAAAGCGGGGATCCGTGCGCTCGTGGGGCCGCGGCAGGTCAATTCTCACCTCCCCCCGGATCCGCCCTGGGTTGGATCCCAGAATCACCACCCGATCTGCCAAAAACACCGCCTCTTCGATGTTGTGGGTGACGATGAGAATGCTTTGGGAAGGGAAGGCTTGCGCATTCCACAGCTCATCAATTTCCCCCCGCAGGTTTTCCGCCGTCAGCACGTCCAAAGCGCTAAAAGGCTCATCCATAAACAGCACCTTGGGCTCCAAGACAAAGGCGCGGGCAAAGCCCACCCGCTGTTTCATGCCCCCCGAAAGCTCTTTGGGGTAAGCGCTCTCAAACCCATCCAAGCCCACCAGGTCAATGGCCTTCAGGGCCCTTTGCCGGCGGATCTCGCGGGGGATCCCTCGGGCTTGCAGCCCCAGCTCCACATTTTCTTGCACGGTCAGCCAGGGTAGGAGAGCAAAGCTCTGAAACACCATCGCCACATCGGGGTTAGGCCCGCGTAGAGGCTGGCCGTTGCTCAGCACCCGCCCTTGGCTGGGGGGGATCAGGCCCGCCATGATGCGCAAAAGGGTGCTTTTGCCACTGCCGCTGCGGCCCAGCAGAGCCAAGACCTCCCCTGCCCGCACTTGCAAATCAATTTGGCTTAAAACGGTAAACTCCCCCTTGCCCTCTGGCAAAGGAAAGCGCTTGTAGACTTTCTCAACCTCAATTAAAACGGGGGAAGCTGCAGAGCTCATAGAGAGATTGCCTCAGAAACTGAAAAGACTAAAGGTGATACTTTTCTTCCGCCAACTGATACAGCCGTCGCCAGAAGAGGCGGTTAATGCCCACCACAAACAAGCTCATCATGCCAATGCCCAAGGTAATGCGGGGCCAGTCTCCCACCGCCGTTGCCTCGGCAATGTAGGTGCCCAATCCTGTAGCCTTGAGGGTGGTGGATCCCCAGGCCACAATCTCCGAGACAATGCTGGCGTTCCAAGCGCCGCCGCTGGCCGTGACTCCCCCGGTGACCCAGGCGGAAAAGATCCCTGGAATGATCAGCTTTCGCCAGCGCTGCCATCCCCGCAGGCCCACATCCACAGCCATTTCTCGCAAGTCCGTGGGGATGCTTTGGGCGCCGGCAATGGAGTTGAAAAGGATGTACCACTGTGCCCCCAACGACATGAGCAAAATGCTGCCCCACTCAATGCTGATCTGGGCGCGGATAAAAAACAACGTGGCAAAGGGAAAAAGGAAATTGGCCGGGAAAGCTGCCAGGAATTGCACCACCGGCTGCAGCAGTTTCGCCAGTTTTGGATTAAAGCCAATGGCCACCCCAATGGGAGTCCAGATCACCGTGGCGAACACCAGCAACACGCTAACCCGCAGCAGGGTGAGGATCCCTAGCCCGAAGGTCAGCAGCACCTCCCCAAAGCCCACAGTGGTGGCCACAAAATCAACAATCCAAATCCCAATGCCGCCAATAGCTATCCAGGAAAGCTGAGTCAGCAGCCGCTCGCGGCGTCGCTCGACCTCAGGACTAAGGGGATCCACCCAACGGGGGCGAGTTAAGTGGGACAACAGCCGATCCACCAACTCTGCCAAGGGGGACAGCCAACTGCCGATCAGCCGCGGGATCCGCGCCGTGGTCAGCAGATCGTACAGCCAGGATTCGGGGGCAGCAGCCCCGCTGCTCTGTTCCAGGCGAAACTTATCCGACCAAGCCACCAAAGGCCGCCAGAAAAGCTGATCCACCAGCAGGATGACCCCGGCCATGGTCAGGAGCGCCCAGCCCAGCTTGGGCAGATCCTCCGCCTGGACGGCCGCTTCCACATAGGATCCCAGGCCCGGCAGCGTGTATTCCTGGTTGAGCACGCTGATGGCTTCGCTGGCTGCCACAAAGAACCACCCTCCGCCAAAGCTCATCATGGCGTTCCAGATGAGGCCCACCATTGCCGCCGGCACTTCCAACTGGGTAAAGCGCTGCCACCCCGACAGGCGATACAAGGTAGCCGCTTCCACCAACTCTTGAGGCAGCGTGCGCAAGGATTGGTAGAAGGAAAAGGTCATGTTCCAGACCTGGCTGGTGAAGATGGCAAAGATAGAAGCCGCCTCCAACCCCAGCAAGCTGCCGGGAAAAAGGGCAATAAAGCCGGTGACGGTAATGGAGAGAAATCCCAACACCGGCACCGATTGCAAGATATCCAACAGGGGGATCAAAATTCGCTCGGCCCAGCGGCTTTTGGCAGCAATGTAGCCATAGACCAAGGTAAAAAGGGTGGAAAAGGCCAAGGCAATGAACATGCGCAAGGTGGAGCGGGCCGCATAGTAGGGCAGGTTGCGCGGATCCAAGTCGATCCGGGGCACCACCGCCGGGGGCTGAAACCGCTCAAAAGCCCCCACTCCCACCTGCGCCACCAAGGCCAGGAGAACCAACGTGCCCAGAATGATGGCCCCATCGGCAGCCCCCGCTGGCAGCCGACGCAGCGCCTCCGGAGAAGGAAAAGTCCTCATGTTCCCTGACCAAGCCCGGCATCCGCGCCCAGTGTACACCGTTTGCGGTTAGCCAGGATCCAGCCGGCTACTCTTCCGGCAAGTCGGGGGGAGACTCCTTCCACTGGGGATCGTCCAAGATGGCTTTTTTGGTCTGCTTGAGTTGTTTCCACAGCTCCTTGATTTGCCGGTAGGCTTCTTCCGGGGTAATTTTGCCCCCGGTTTCCAAGCTACAAATCAAGGACACTTTATTGCTAAATTCCTGCAGGTTGGCATCGAAAACTAGGTTCTGCGGCCTCACTTCGCCCCAGTAGGGATAGCGAGGCGAAATGAATTCATCTTTGTTGGGAGGAGTTGATTCTGCCACGGCCTAACCAGGGTAAAAGAATGGTTCACAACAAGAAGGTCAACATGAAAAGCTCCATTAAAGCAGGATCTACTAGCCCAGTTTATGGGCGTTTTCTCTTAACCGGCTTGGGTACTTTTGTGGGATCTCGCAGAGGATAAAACGGCTCTTGAATAGACGCTTCCCCACGTGTCGAGGGGGTGGAACTCTTCCTGGCTTTGGGTTGGGGGGGGGAACGCTTCAGGCGTGGGCGCGGCGGCGTTTTGAGTACTGGGCCGATGGGAGTGCCCGCCTCCACATAGAGCAGGGATCCGCGGCGGCGCACCTGCAGATCCCAGAAATTGCCTACCCCTTTGCCCGGCAGGGATCCAATCAGGCGCAATTTGAAGGCTTGGGGCTTGGAGGCTGCAGTTCCATCCTTCTGGACTCGCTGAGAGGGAGAGTTGGCGGAAGCTTTTTTGCCCGATTGACGGATCTTGACGATGATGAACCCTTTCTCCTGGGATTGAAAAACGACCTCGCCCCGGATGGAAAACCAATCCGGCACCACCGTCGGACGGGATCCCTCGGGGAGAGTTCGCCCCATTTCTTCTGGGGCCCACACCCCCAGCAACTGCACGTGCAGATCTTCGGTTTTGTCGCGGGTGCGAGGATAAACCACCCACAGATAGTTGCGTTCCGGCCGTAGATGCTTGCGTACCAGGCTCATCACCCGGCCCAGCAATACGGCATTCAGATCCAAGCCATCCGAGGTGCGCAAAATCCCGCGGGTAAAGTGCTCTGGGGAGGGAATGTATTGCCCTTCGATGAGGCCGATGGCTCGGTATTGCATCTTCTCCCCAGGCGGGGGGATGGGTTCCAAACAGACTCGCTCTTTCTTTTCTTCCAAGCTAGCAGTGGTACTGACAACAGGCTGCAAGGACTCCGTCCCGCTGTCGCGAACAGCACCAGGAGCTGCCGCAGGATCCTGAGCTTTCGCTGATGACAGGGATCCCTTGGCCTCACCCGTTGAGCTGGGTCTGGGGGGCCGTACCGGTCGAAAGGGAGGTCTCAGATCGGAGGACATTGTGACGGTTCCGTTGCAGTCAGTCCAAAATGCTCAGCAGCAAACATTTACTTTACCGTTGCAAAAACAGGCCATAACTTTGCTCTTGACCCAAGACCTGCTCAACACACCATCCACTAGCCTAACAACGCCCAACAGCGTCTTTCCATTCTGCTTCTATTGGGAAACTCCTAGCAGCTGCCCTTGCCCGCAGTTGTCAACACTGTAGCCGACCTGTAGCCAATGGTAGCAACTGTTCCAAGGGAATGGTTCTCAGGCTGCAGGATGTCTATTCCCCAGACAGGGCCATTGATATTGATGAGTATCTGTAGTTTTTTCCAGCAACGCTGACTGGAGGTGTTTCTGCACAGCCGGGATCCAACTGGCCGATCCCCAGGGCTCTCTAAGGGCTGGATTGCATTCCCTCAGCCAAGGGGATCCATTCAGCCATCTTGAAGCTCATCGCTTAGGCAGGCGTTACCCACACCTGGGGAGTAAAACTGCCGTGTAGGCCATAGGGAATGTGGTGCCGCAATGGGATACGTGCGACGGGGCCGGCTGTCAGATCGGCTGCTTCTAGGATCACCACTTGAGAGCGCTGGCTGGCCGCATCAAAAACCACCGTCACGATCCACCCTGCCTCTTCTCCCTGGTCTTCTGGATTGGGGATGAACACCGGTTCTCCCACAAAGCCGCGGGGGGCAAAGCTGTACTGCTGCGTGCGGCCTGTGGCGGTATCCAGCTTGAGGATGGCCTGTAGGGGAGCATTGGGGCCGGGGGCATGGGTGGCCCCGATGTAGATGTAGCGGTGGGATCCCCCCATTTGAGCCGGGTGGATGGCCGGAAACTCCACCGAGCGATCCAGCAGCAGTTCCCGCTTCACGCTGCCCCCCTTGGGATCCAGATAGAACCGCCACAGCTTGCCCGCCGGAATCTGGGCAAAGTCAATCTGCAGGTAATCGGCATCCGGCTCCAGGGCAGGGTAGTTCTCATAGAGGACGGCATCCACCACAACCCGATCCCCGACTTCGTAGCCGTTGACAAAATGGAAAACAAACCCCGGCTCCGCTTCCAGTTGCAGCGGCTTATCGCCCTGGGGAAAGAGCCAGATGCGGGTCGGCTCCCCCGGTTTCAAGGTCAAACAGGTGCCCGCCGGTTGCCAGCCCAACACAAACGGCAGGGGGTTGAAAGCCAAGGGATTTTGGAAAAAGATACGGTAGCGGGGTGTCCAGACAAAATCGTGCAGGAAGGCAAAACCGGGCAGGCGGTAATCCCGCTTTTCCACCAAGCGCCCGCGCGAGTCCAGACGATAAAACAGCAACGTGGAGTTCTGGGCAGCCCGCACCCCAAAGGCGATGAGATCTCCCGTGTGGGGATCCCGCCGGGGATGGGCGGTAAAAGGCTGGTTGGCTGAGATCCCTCCTGCAAACGTTTCGATCCCCTCGGTGGCCAAGGTGGCCGGGTTCAGCCGGTAAGGGGCACTGGCCTCCCACAGGGCCAGCAGCTTATCTCCCTGGTAGATGACGTTGGTGTTGGCGGGATTTTTAAACCGCAAGTCGAGAAAGTTGCTCCACCAGCCGCCCGGCTTTTGGGTGCCAAACACCCCTCGGTAAAGCACCCGACCGGCTTTTTCCTCTGCTTCAAACTCGCGGGTGCGCACAAACCGGTTGCGAAAATGAACTTTCCCCCCCACAAAGGTGATGGCGCAGACCATGCCGTCGCCATCGAACGGGTGTCCGTAGCGCTGGGATCCCGCCTCCAGCTTGCCCGGGCCGTTGCGAAACAGGGTTCCCCGCAACCCTGCCGGGATCCGTCCTTCGATCTCCGTCTCCGTAATCCAATAGTCGTACTCCTGGGATAGGGAGCGATAGCCCAATTGCCAGTCGGTGGTGCTGTAGGGAAGGGAAGCGACGCTGACCATGGAAGATCTGCATGCAACGCCCTCTATTGTTGCTTAAACTTTTGTGAAGTCGCCAGTTTTTCTGGGCCGGGATAGCCACCTTGGTTGGGATCCCCAAGATGGAGTCGCCCCGATTCGACTATGGTAGGAAATGCCCCCGAAGCGCCTGACAGGATCCACAGTACCCATGTTTGATGCCCTCTCCGAGAAGTTGGAATTGGCCTGGAGAAAGCTGCGCGGCCAGGACAAGATCACCGAAACCAACATTCAAGAAGCTCTGCGGGAGGTGCGGCGAGCCCTGCTGGATGCGGATGTCAACTTGCAGGTGGTGAAGCAGTTTATCGAGGATGTGCGGGAAGCTGCCCTGGGATCCGAGGTCATCCTGGGGGTGACGCCGGATCAGCAGTTCATCAAGATCGTCCACGACGAGCTGGTGAAAGTGATGGGGGAAGCCAACGTGCCCATTGCCCAAGCGGAGCAGCCTCCCACCATTGTCCTCATGGCCGGTTTGCAGGGATCCGGCAAAACCACCACCTGCGCCAAGTTGGCTCTGTATTTGCGCAAGCAGGGCAAGAAGTCCCTGATGGTGGCCGGAGACATCTACCGTCCGGCGGCCATCGACCAGCTCAAGACGCTGGGCCAGCAAATTCAGATCCCCGTTTTCGACCTGGGCAAAGCAGATCCCGTCGAGATTGCCCGGCAGGGGGTGGAGGCGGCCCGGCAGCAGGGCTACGACTACGTGATTTTGGACACTGCCGGTCGTTTGCAGATCGACCTGGAGATGATGGCGGAGCTGGAGCGGATCAAGGCGGCGGTGCAGCCCCACGAGATCCTGCTGGTGGTGGATGCCATGATCGGCCAAGAGGCGGCCAGCCTTACCCGAGCCTTCCACGAGCGCTTGGGCATTACCGGGGCCATTCTCACCAAGCTGGATGGGGACACCCGCGGTGGAGCCGCCCTCTCCATTCGCCAAGTGTCCGGTCAGCCCATCAAGTTCATCGGTGTTGGCGAAAAGGTGGAAGCGCTGGATCCCTTCTACCCGGATCGCATGGCCTCCCGCATTCTGGGTATGGGGGATATCCTCAGCTTGGTGGAAAAAGCTCAAGAGGAAATCGACCTGGGAGATGCCGCCAGCATGGCGGAGAAGATGATGACCGCCCAGTTTGATTTCACCGATTTCCTCAAGCAGATGCGCCTGATCAAACGCATGGGATCCCTGGCAGGGCTGCTGAGACTGATGCCAGGGATGGGCAAAATCAGCGAGGAACAACTGCAAAAGGGACAAGACCAACTGGCCCGCGCCGAAGCCATGATCAACTCCATGACCCCCGAAGAGCGGCGCAACCCGGATCTGTTGGCCCGCAGCGTCAGCCGCAAACGACGGGTGGCCCGCGGATCTGGCCACAAGCTGGAGGATGTCAGCCGACTGGTCAGTGATTTTCAACGCATGCGCGACATGATGCGCAACATGGGCATGGGTGGCGGTTTTCCCGGTATGGGTTGGGGGGGTGGGCGTACCTCTCTTCCCGGAGGGGATCCCAGTTGGCGCGGACGTTCAACGGCCTCTCCCTCTCGGCAACAGCCCAGCCGCAAGCCGGGCAAAGGTGGGGGCAAAAAAGGGGGCGGCAACCGCGGATTTGGGGGCAAGTAGGATAGGATTATGCCCTTCCACGTTGTTTTGGTTGCCCCAGAGATCCCGGCCAACACGGGGAATATCGCCCGCACCTGTGCAGCCACCGATACGCCTCTCCATCTGGTGGATCCTCTGGGGTTTCGCCTTTCGGATCGCTACCTCAAGCGGGCGGGGCTGGACTACTGGCAGCATGTCCAACTGTATCGCTACCCCTCTTGGTCTGCTCTGGTGCAGGCCCACCCTGAGGCCCGGTTCTGGTGTTTTAGTGTGCGCGGCAAAGCCCTCTATACGGAAGTAACCTATCAGCCGGGAGACTGGTTGGTGTTCGGCAGCGAAAGCCGGGGGTTGGATCCTCTGTTCTTGGAAACCTATCCCAGCGTGCGCATCCCACTGCGGGGGCCGGTGCGCAGCCTGAACCTCAGCAATGCCGTAGCGATTGCCCTTTTTGAGGCGCTACGTCAGCAGGGATCCCTGACAAAAGAATAAGTGGTCGGGTTGGCCCTGATATAATAGCTACTTCTCCCCGTCAGGAAGATGTGTGCTCTGCAGTATCTGCGCCCCGACTTGCTCTACCTCAAGCCCTACGACGCTGTGCCAGCCCCGGCTGCTGACAAGCTGGATGCCAATGAGTTCCCCCTCGATTGGCCGGTGGGCTTCAAGCAGAAGCTCTCCCTCCTCTGGGAGAAAGGGATCCCCAGCAACCGCTATCCCGATGCCCATCACCAGGGCCTAAAGCAGGCCATCGCCGCCTATGCCGGAGCGGAGCCAGAGCAGATCAGCCTGGGCAATGGGTCGGATGAGCTGATCCGCTCCCTGCTGATTGCCACCTGTCTGGGCGGGCGGGGCGGCATTTTGGTGGCAGAGCCCACCTTCTCCATGTACGCCATCTTGGCCCAGAGCCTGGGGATCCCAGTGGTGCGGGTTCCCCGCGACCCGGAGACGTTTGCTCTGGATCTAGAGCGATGTCAACAGGCTTTGAGGGAGCATCCGATTCGGGTGGTGTGCCTGGTGGATCCCAACTCGCCGACGGGGAATGGCCTGACGGCTGCAGAGTGGGAGTGGGTGGAAGGGCTGCCCGAAGAGATTCTGGTGATTTTGGATGAGGCCTATTTTGAGTTCAGCCGGCACACAGCCCTGCCCAAGTTGGCAGAGCATCCCAACTGGGTAATCTTGCGCACCTTCTCCAAAGCCTTTCGCCTGGCGGCCCACCGGGTGGGCTATGCTGTGGGTCATCCACAGCTTGTGCAGGTGTTGGATGGGATCCGCCTGCCCTACAACCTCACGGCCCTTTCTCAGTGGGCGGTTCAGATGGCTTTGGAGCATGCCGAGGAGCTTTTGGCCGACGTGACGCTAATTTGTCAGGAGCGGGAAGCCCTTTATCAAGCTCTGCAGGAGCTGCCAGGGGTGCGGGTGTGGCCCAGCCAAGCCAACTTCCTCTACTTCCGGGTGGCCGGCTGGGATCCCCAAGAGCTGCAGCGGGCCTGGCAGGAGCTGGGGACTGGTGTGCGCTACACGGGTGGGGGGCTGCGTCTGACGGTGGGCACCCCTGAAGAGAACCGACGGGCCTTGGAGCGCCTGCGCCAAATCCTGCAGTAGATCTCCCGGCTCCGAGTTGCTTTTGGAGCCAGCCTAGGTGGACAAGCCTGCGGTCAAGAAACGCTGGATCAAGCTGTGCACCTGCTGCAAGTGTCGTTCGTTCAGATGCTCCAGCGCCTGGGCGATTTCCGCTCTGAGTCGGCTCTGGGTATCGGTTTGGGCCTGCTGCAGCAGCCAACTTTGGACAGGGCTGGGGTGCTCCACAAAGTCAAGCGCCCAGGGATCCCGTTCGTCCAGCTCAGGTTCTGCCTGGGGCAGTTGCTTCCTCCAACGCTCTTGAGCCTGTCGAAACTCCTCCGCCAAACGATCTGTTGGGCGCCCCTCCGCTTGGAGAACCTCTTGATACCTTTGGTGGGTCACCAGCCAGCGCTGCCGAATTTGAGAGCGTTGCTGCCTGGTCAGCCTGCCGGTTCTGCTTTCGGTAAAGCGCTCGTAAAACCTGAGCGTGTCTCGGTAGTGGCCCAATCGCTCACAAGCCAAGCCTACCTCCAGGGGCTGTAGCCACCAGGCCCGCTCCATCTGTGTGCTGGTAACCACTTCCTGCAGAAAATCTCGCAGCCCAGGGGATTTGCGCCTTAAGTCTTCCCAGTTGGTCCGGATATCCCGGGCCATGGCAGCCACCAGCTCGTAGTCATGTCCCCGCTGCCACGCCTGAGGATGGGCCTGCACCGTTTTCCAGAGCTTCTCCCACTCTCGGCACTGGATCAGAACTCGCAGCATCAGCGGCCAGTCTTTCAAGCGCTCCAGACTGGTGACGACGTCGCCGATGTACTCTGCCCACTCGCCTGTGAGGGGACGTCCTGCCTCTTGCCATCGGTCCAGCACCACCGAGTCTTGGCGGTCTTTGGATAGCCACCTCACCTTGCCGGGAAGGGGTTCCAGGTGGATCTTGGCCCGGTAGTAGGGGGAATGCTCCGTTTGGCCCCCCTGATCCCAAACCTCTACCGCCCGCTCAAATTCCTGCCGATAGAAGTGACAGATACCCCAAATCTTGTAGTACTGATTCGCGAACGGCTGCCGCTGGCCGAGAAAGGCCAGACGTCCCTTCAAAGCCTCAAGGGTCTCTTGCAAAAACCAGCTGCGGGCCTCTTCCTGGGGGCAGAAAGTTCCCAAGTTGTTGAGAACTTGCTCAAGCTCTGCCAAAAATTGCTGTACACACTCTTTCCAGGTGGAATCCGTTCGTGTAAGCGGGACGAAGTCCCTATCTTTGGGGCTGACTTCAACGCTCAGCCAATCTCGCACCCGCACCACCTGTCGGAAGCGCTCCATAGACTTGACAGAGGTTCTTTGGGTCGCCACCATCAAGTCCACCAAGGGGCTGTAGTCTGGGATCCCAGGACATCCAGCAAAGTAGGCGGCGTTACGCTGCAGCTCCAACCAGGCCTTCCCTCTCCAAAAGCACTCCCAGGCTTCTCGTTTAAGATTTTTGTTGGGCAAAGCAGACTGCTCCAGGCTCAGGAACTTTTGCCCTGCGGAAACGTAGTTCTTCTGGAGCTTGAGGATCCAGGCCTGACATTCCTGTTCTAGAGGTGGGTTGCCTGCCTTCCGCGCCAGAGTTTGAACATCCTCCAGAAGTTTAGGGTTGCCCTCCTCGATGCCACGCCTGAGAAGTTCAAGAGCTGCCTCCTGCAGATCTTCCAAGCTTGTATTGGTCCAGTACTGGATATTGATGCCTTTGACAGGGTAACCCAATACCGGTGGGTCGGTCTCCCATTCCGACCGATCCGGTTGCAGAGAAGGATGATCGAGCCAAGAGTTGGATTCTAAGCTTGGATCCCAGAACTCCCGCCAACCGGCAGAGGTGTCCACAATGGCCAGGGCCTCGATGGGGCGGGTAATGCCGACATACAATTGGTTGAGAAAATAATGGAGTTGCAGGGATATCGCCTCCCCAGCTCCTCGGGCGTAATCATTAAGCTTTCGGTTAAAGTTTTGTCGATAGGCGTTTCCAAACTTGTAGAGGATAACTTTTTTGAACTCCATTCCCTTAACAGACGTAGCAGTTTGCAGGAGCGGTGGTTTAAGATTCTGCTTCAATTCCTCGGCAAAGATCTTCTGGAGTTCGGGATCCTGACGCACGTAGTTCAGCTCCTCTCCCACAGGACAGGGTAAGATACAGACTGTTCCTGTGAGATCACTAAGCATTTTTCTAAGCTCATCTTCGATTAAGTTTCTTTCCTGACCATCCAGCACAAACCTTTGAACCGGCATGCCCTGCTCATGGGGACGCCAGGGCTGTTGGGGATAGATTTCTCGACTCTTGCTGAGAACCCGCCGCCACAGGTTGACTACATTGCTAAAACGAGTAACTTGTGGATTGCTGCGATAGTTGTTTCTCAGCTCCTGCGGGCCTGCAATCTCAAAGGGATGGCTCAGCAACAAGTAGGCGCGGATATGCTCGTAGAGATATTTTTTCAGAGCAGCCCAACGAAATCCCGTTGGGTTAATGGTTTGCAAGGGATCCCCGGCAAAGGCATAGGGCAGGTGATCAATAGCCCAATCCAACTTGTATTTTCCCCAAGGAGATAAGCAAAAAATGATATTCAGCTCAAGTTGGGTAAAGTCCTGAACCTCATCGCAAAAAATGACTGGATGAATAGGATTAAGAGTGCCATTCTGCAGCACATCTCTGGCCAAATCTTGGTCATCCCAGTAGCCCTCATGGGTGGTTCGATCCCGGTAGCCTGGCCAAATCTCTTCGTAAATCCGCTCGAAGGCTTCTTCATCCACACTGCGGTCGGCCTCAGGCAATTCTCGGTAGCTATCGGGATCCAAATAGTCACTGACCTCATAGCCTTTGATCAGCGTGCGAATGGTGTGCCAAGCCAGCTCTACATCGCGGCGACCACAATACCAGCTCTGAAATCGATAAAAATTGACATACCGATCCGGTTGGTAGCGTTCTTGCCGCTCGGCAGGAAGGCAGTTCAGCAGGTAATCCTGAAAAGTGCTAAAAAAAGCTTGACACTGCTGAATTTCCTCTGTGGAGAAGCTGCACCCCTCCTCCCGATAGCGGTGGCTGATGCGCAAAATTGAACTTACCCTGTTGCGAGCTTGCTGCACCAAACTGGGGCTATAGGTCAAAAAGAGAGGGCGGTACTCAAGAGGTCTCTGTTTTGAAGTTTTGAGGTAGTGGCTGCAATAGTCGGCAAAGCGGTAGTACAACATCAGAGATTTGCCACTCCCGGCCCTTCCGTTGATCAGTAGGGGCATGGATGTACTCTGCAGGATTTCTTCCTCCTCCATGGACAAAGCCAAATTTCCCTCTGTGATCTCCTGCATTTCCAACCAAATGGTCTCATCCGCCACCATGTAGTCGGGGTAGGCGCGACGGGCGTACCGCTTCCACACCTCCAAAGGTTGCGGGTGCTGGAGAATGTCTGGCTGCTTGGCTTTCATCCCAAAGAGGCAGGTTTGGCATCCCAGCTCAAACCGTTCCTTTTGCTCTGGGGCGTGGTCGTAAACTCCAATGAGAAATGGAAACAATCTCCCTGGCTGCTCGCACGCTTGTACCAAGCTGACGGCCAGATACAGGGATCCCTCCTGCCAGCATTTGACCTCTGCCTCCAGATAAAACGGCGGGAGCTGCCGGTAGAGCCTGCCTTCAATGTCATCTACCAAGCGGGATACTGCTTGGTAAGCCTGGCGCCGCTGCTCTGGAGAAAGGGCCCGTACTTGCCGAACCCATTCCCCACTTTCCAACACCAGCCGCTCCTGCGGATTGGGAGCATTCAAGAACTGTGTCCATTCATACAGCTCGTCGGGCAGAGGGGGGAGATGGTTTGGCGGATCCCCTGGTTCGTGCCGCTGCGCCAGCCACGCCTGCAAACGGTCATCGGGCACCCAGCTCCGCACCCGTTCTTGATAATCCGGATCTCGCCGTCGGTCTAAGAACTCCCGGTATTCGTGACTGCCTCTCGGCCAGAGGCCAAACAAAACCAGAACGGGTACCTCGCCTACATAGCGCAGCTCCCCCACCAAGCGAATGTTGTTGCGGAGATTACGCTTCCAGTAAGGGTAACGAACGTCAAACAACTGGCTCAAAAGGGTGCGACCCCCCTCTTCCAGCCGTTCTATCAATGCTTCTAGGTTGCACTGGGTTTTGCTTCCCAGAAACTCCTCCGGGCAATATACATACATGGGATCCCGCCGGGTATACCTGGAAGCCATCCTAGTGCCGGACTACTGGCGAAAATTGCCGCTGTGCCAAAAGTCTTAATTTTTTTCATAATCCCCACGTAGCCCACAACTACCTATGTAGCCATTTGCAAACTCACAAAACATCTCGATTCAAGCTTTTGTAAACTACCCGACACCCGCGCTATGCGCAGGGTGCGGGCTTTATCCCAATCCCTAGCGGCCCCAGAGGGCAGCTAAGTTTCGGAATTTCAGGCGAGTTTACAGTCGC
>NZ_JBSSBR010000039.1:0-23015 GCF_054059035.1 Thermostichus sp. MS-CIW-36 | reverse complement strand
TTTTCCGCTTTTTGCTGTTTTTCCAGGGGTTCCACAACTGGACGCTGAACCCGTTCCACATGATGGGGGTGGCTGGCGTTTTGGGTGGAGCGCTGCTGTGTGCCATCCATGGGGCGACGGTGGAGAACACCCTGTTTCAGGATGGGGATGCGGCCAGCACCTTTCGGGCTTTTGAGCCGACGCAGTCGGAGGAGACCTACTCGATGGTGACGGCCAACCGGTACTGGAGCCAGATTTTTGGGATAGCGTTTTCCAACAAGCGGTGGCTGCACTTTTTCATGTTGTTTGTGCCGGTGACGGGTTTGTGGATGTCGAGCATTGGGGTAGTGGGGTTGGCGCTGAACCTGCGGGCGTATGACTTTATCAGTCAGGAGGTGCGGGCAGCGGAAGACCCTGAGTTTGAGACGTTCTACACGAAGAACATTTTGCTGAACGAGGGGATTCGGGCGTGGATGGCGCCGCAGGACCAGCCCCATGAGCGCTTTGAGTTCCCTGAAGAAGTCCTCCCCCGCGGCAATGCGCTCTAAACCCACTGAGCTCGCTCGACTTTAGCTGCGGTAGATCCCTAGAGATCTGCTCTGTGAGGATGAGCGCTTGCCCAAGGGATCCCCTGCCGCGGATCCCAGTGGACAGGGAGCCCAACGGCAGGCGCTCGCGTTAACTAAACTTTTTTTGGTGTCTCTTGTTCCTGACTATCATTGGAGGTTGGTCTCTGTGACCTCGACAACATTTGGTTCTGCAGTGGTGCAAGATCGCACCCAAGGCGGATTTGCCTGGTGGGCTGGAAATGCCCGCTTGATTAATCTCTCCGGTCGGCTTTTGGGCGCCCATGTGGCCCACGCTGGCCTGATCGTCTTCTGGGCGGGAGCGATGCTGCTGTTTGAGGTGGCTCACTTCACGCCGGATCGGCCTATGTATGAGCAGGGCCTGATCCTGATGCCCCACGTGGCCACTCTGGGCTGGGGGGTTGGCCCGGGCGGCGAGGTGATTGACACCTACCCCTACTTTGTCATCGGGGTGCTGCACCTGATCTCCAGCGCCGTGCTGGGGTTGGGGGGCATTTATCACGCCATTCGCGGCCCAGAAACTCTGGAGCAGTCTTTCCCCTTCTTCGGCTACGACTGGAAAGACAAGAACAAGATGACCACCATCCTGGGGATCCACCTGATCCTGTTGGGGTTGGGGGCTTTCCTATTGGTGGCCAAGGCCATGTGGTTTGGCGGTGTCTATGACACCTGGGCTCCAGGGGGTGGCGATGTGCGGGTGATCACCAACCCCACCTTGAACCCCGCCGTGATCTTCGGCTACTTGTTCAAATCTCCCTTTGGTGGGGAAGGCTGGATCATCAGCGTTGACAACATGGAGGATGTGATCGGTGGCCACATTTACATCGGCATTATCTGCATTGCCGGTGGGATCTGGCACATCCTCACCAAGCCCTTCGGTTGGGCCCGCCGCGCCTTCATCTGGTCTGGGGAGGCCTATCTCTCCTACAGCTTGGCGGCGGTTTCGCTGATGAGCTTCATTGCCACCTGCTACATCTGGTTCAACAACACCGTCTACCCCAGCGAGTTCTACGGCCCCACTGGCCCAGAAGCATCTCAGGCTCAGGCTCTCACTTTCATCGTGCGCGACCAGCGCTTGGGGGCCAACATCGGCCAAGCCCAAGGTCCCACCGGTCTGGGTAAATACCTGATGCGCTCCCCCACGGGCGAGATCATCTTTGGCGGTGAGACGATGCGCTTCTGGGATGTGCGCGCTCCTTGGAAAGAGCCGCTGCTGGGCCCCAATGGGTTGGATCTGGATAAGCTGAAAAACGACATTCAGCCCTGGCAAGCCCGCCGTGCAGTGGAGTACATGACCCATGCGCCGCTGGGATCCCTGAACTCGGTGGGGGGTGTGGCTACTGAAATCAACACGGTGAACTTCACCAGCCCGCGCACCTGGTTGGCTGCTCACAACTTCATCTTCGGCTTCCTGTTCTTTGTCGGCCACCTGTGGCATGCCGGTCGCGCTCGCGCTGCCGCTGCTGGCTTTGAGAAAGGGATCAGCCGCGAGAACGAGCCGGTTTACCGGATGAAGCCGATCCGATAAGGGCATAAGTCCCTCTGGAATGTACCTTTGGCCCCCCCTTGCCGGGGGCCTTTTTTTGGGCATCCCCCCCTCAAGGATTGGCAGAAAGAAAGTTTGGGGTGGAAACTGAAGAGC
The DNA here is from genome assembly GCF_054059035.1 of Thermostichus sp. MS-CIW-36. Taxonomy (NCBI): domain Bacteria; kingdom Bacillati; phylum Cyanobacteriota; class Cyanophyceae; order Thermostichales; family Thermostichaceae; genus Thermostichus; species Thermostichus sp. MS-CIW-36. The sequence continues at coordinate 20,807 of NZ_JBSSBR010000039.1, read as the reverse complement.
GCTGAGTCATCAGAGCAGATGCACAAGATCCCTGTTACCGTCATCACCGGATTTCTGGGATCCGGCAAGACCACGGTGATCCGTCACCTTTTGCTCAAGAACCAGGGCCGCCGCATTGCCGTGTTGGTGAATGAGTTTGGCGAAGTGGGCATCGACGGCGAGTTGCTGCGGGATTGCCAACTGTGTGAGGGGGAGGGATCCATCCCCATTTTGGAGCTGGCCAACGGCTGTCTCTGCTGCACGGTGCAGGAGGAGTTCTTGCCCACCATGGAAGCTCTGTTGCAGCGGCGGGCGGAGCTAGACTGCATTTTGATTGAAACCTCAGGACTGGCCTTGCCCAAGCCGCTCGTGCAGGCTTTCCGCTGGCCCACCATTCGTACAGGCGCCACGGTGGATGCGGTGATTACGGTGGTGGATGGTCAGGCTCTGGCCTCCGGGCAACTGGTGGGGGATCCGGCGGCCCTGGAGGCCCAGCGACAGGCAGATGAGAGCTTGGATCATGAGACTCCTATTGAGGAGCTGTTTGAAGATCAGTTGAGCTGCGCCGATTTGGTGTTGCTGACCAAGGTGGATCAGATCTCTTCTGAGCAACAGGCGCAAGTGGAAAGCTGGCTGCGCCGGCGGTTGCCCCCTGGGATCCAAATTCTCCCCTGTGAGCGGGGGCAGGTTCCCCCAGAAGTGCTCTTGGGCTTTAATGCAGCGGTGGAAGACCAGCTCGAGCGCCGCCCCAGCCACCACGATCACGGGGAGGAGCATGAGCACGAAGCTTTTGAGTCTTTCTACCTCAGCTTGGAGGGAGGTTATGAGCCGGGATCCCTGGTGGCTCAGCTACGCCAGTTGGCCCAAGAGGAATGTCTTTACCGGATAAAAGGGTTTGTGGCCGTCCCCTACAAGCCGATGCGCCTGGTGCTGCAGGGGGTGGGATCCCGATTTGAAACCTACTACGACCGCCCCTGGCGACCCCAGGAGCCGCGCTTGACCCGACTGGTGCTGATTGGGCAAAACCTCAACCGCGAGCGCATTGCCGCCCAGCTCCAGGCCTTGGCCATCAGAGAAACGGTGGCCCCCACCGGCTGATCCCTGTCGGAGGCGAGTGGGATCCCTTGGGTCCTCGGCTCTCATCCCCCCGTCCCAGAGGGAAAGGAAGTAGCGTCCAGTTCTACTGTTACTCAAAGGTGGTCTAGAGGTAGGTATCCAAAAGAGAGGCCACGGTGGGGAAGTGGCAGCGCAAACCCAGGGTTTCTGGGGAAATGGCCGGGTAAACAAAATGGCGCTGGCGCAGACAGAACTCATCCCAGGCTGAAAGCCGCACCCGAAATAGAAAGGCCAAGCCGCGAACGAGAGCCGGGGGCAGAGGCACTCGGAAATAGATCCGTTTTTTGAAATAAGCACACATCTGTTCCACACATTCATCCCAGGAGAGGGGGGGATTGCCCAACACCCAATCGCCACCACCAGGCAGATGGGCCACCCAGTGGGCGACCATCTCGGCCACATCGGCAGCGTGGATAAAGTGGAAGCTGGCATCCACCCGCAAAAAGCGGATCAGATCCAGCCAGCGGAGAACGTCCTTGAGGCCGGCAGTGATGTGGGAGTAGGGGTGGTGGGGGCTGCCGCCAAAGAGCAGGGTGGGATAAAGGGTGAGCAGGCGCTCCGGCCAGAAGCCGCTTTCCTGCCGCCGCAGCAGCATCTCGTACTTGCTGCGGATGTAGTCGGTGCCGGCCCGTCCGGCAATGGCCAAAGGCTCCAGGTCCTGGTTCAAAAGGCTGGCCGTGGAAAAGTAGATCACCTGCTGACAGCGCTCCGGATCCAACAACTGAAAGAGCTCCAGGGTGTGGGTAACATTCACGGCCCAAGCCAGGGCGGGATCCCCCCAAGCTGCCGCCATGTGGATCAGCCCGTCCATCTGGCGCAGCAGAGCGGCGTGTTCCCGGATGCGCAGGAGATCGCCGGGTACTAGGGTGATAGGGGCGGGCAGTCGTTCCAGGGGCAGCCGCAGGCGGCTGGTCTCGCGGATGAGAACGTACAGGTGGTAGGCGGGCCGCTCCGGAAACTCGGGATCCCTTTGCTGGGCCAGGCGCTCCAACACGTAGTGTCCCAGGCAGCCGCTAGCGCCGGTAAGAAACAGATTTCGCAAGAGGTCTTCCCAACGGGACTCGATGAAAAAAGCTTCTGACTAGTGTACCGCCTCAGCTTCTGTCTGCCGGACTGCCTGAGCCCTCAATTCCCCTGCAAGAGAGCCGCTCGACTGGGCAAACTTCAGCAGGGATCCCACACTGGAAATCTGGCCGCAAGGATGTCAGCATAGTTCGACAAGAATCCAACTCAAAGAGCGCACCACTTAAGGTATCCATCTGCATCTGTGGCTGTAACCTCCTCTCCGCCTTCCCGTTCCCGCGCTTTTGACCTTTGGCCTCCCCTGGCCTTGGTTTTGCAGCGGCTGACCCAAGCGGTGCCGGTGCTGCTGTTGATCACGCTGCTCAGTTTTTTGCTGTTGCAACTGGCCCCCGGAGATTTTTTGGATCCCTTGCGGGCGGATCCCAGTGTCAGCCAGGAGTTTATTGCCCAAGAGGAAGCGCGGCTGGGGTTGGATAAGCCCTTGGTTTGGCAGTACTTGACCTGGCTGGGCAACCTGCTGCAAGGGGATTTCGGGGTGAGCTACACCTATCGCGTGCCAGTAGCACAGCTCATCCTCTCCCGCGCCGGCGCTACCTTGCTGTTGGCGGTGTCCTCTGTGGTGCTGACTTGGCTGGTCGCCATTCCCCTTGGGATCCTGGGGGCGCTGCGGCAGAACACCCCCCTGGATCGGGCGTTGCAGTTGCTCAGCTACCTGGGCCAGGCCATGCCCAGCTTCGTGCTGGCCATTTTGCTGCTAATTGTGGCCCAAAACGTGAGCTGTCTGCCGGTAGGGGGGATGACCAGTGTTTATTTTGCCGAGCTTAGTTTGGGGGAAAAGTTGCTAGATCTGGGCCGCCACCTGCTCCTGCCCACGCTGGCCCTGAGCATCACCAGCTTTGCCGGGCTGCAGCGGATTACGCGCGGCAATTTCTTGGATGTGCTGCGGCAGGAATACATCCAGGCGGCGCGGGCCCGTGGGATCCCAGAGTGGCGGGTGATCTGGTTGCACGCGCTGCGCAACGCCGTCAACCCCTTGATCACGATCTTGGGCTTTGAGTTTGCCAATCTGCTCAGCGGCTCTTTTATTGCCGAGTTTTTCTTCAATTGGCCGGGGCTGGGCAAGCTGCTCTTGGAGGCTGTTCAAAGTTTCGACATCAATGTGGTGATGGCGGGGCTTCTGCTGGGGGCCGTGATGCTCATTCTGGGCAATTTGTTGGCCGATTTGCTCCTGATGTGGATGGATCCCCGGATCCGACCCGACTCACTGCTGTAGTTAACCATTGCTGCTACGGATCCCTCAAACAGGCGGCTCAATTGTGGAGACAATATCCCGAATCACCGCCTCAGCCTCTTGCCGTCGGTTGCCGGCCATCTCTCCCGACCCGGCCAGAGAAACCCGATGGGTCAGTACCGGCACGAACAGTGCTTGCAGATCTTCTGGCAAACAAAAGCTGCGCCCCTTCACCAGCGCCTGAGCCCGTGCTGCCCGCGCCAAGGCCAGGGCTCCACGGGTGGATACCCCCGCCCGCAGCAGCTTGGACACGCGAGTGGCCTGCACCACCTGCAGAAGATAGTCCGCCAGGGATCCATCCAAATACACCTGATCCACCGCCGACTGAATCTCTCGCAACTCCATCAGGGAGAGAACCGGCTGCAGAGCATCCACCGGCTCGGCCTGTTGCCGTTGCAAGAGTAAAGCTCGCTCTACCTCAGGGCTGGGGTAGCCAATCGACAGCCGTACCAAAAACCGATCCAACTGGCTTTCTGGGAGGGGATAGGTGCCGTGGTACTCCAAAGGATTTTGGGTGGCCAACACCATAAATGGGCTGGGCAGCGGGTAGGTGCGATCGTCCAGCGAAACCTGCTTTTCCGCCATTGCCTCCAGCAGGGCACTTTGGGTGCGGGGCGAGGTGCGATTGATTTCATCCGCCAAGACCACGTGGGCAAAAATGGGGCCGGGACGAAATTCAAAATCCCCTTTTTCTTTGTTGAAAAGGGTGAGGCCAAGGATATCTGTCGGCAATAGGTCGCTGGTAAATTGAATCCGCTGAAACTTGGCTCCCAAACTGTGGGCGATGGCCCGCGCCAAAGTGGTCTTGCCTACACCGGGCACATCTTCAAGCAAAACATGACCTTCCGCAACCAAGGCCGTGACCACCGCCTGCACCACCTGCGATTTGCCCTGAAACACGGATTCGATATTGGTAATCAGCTTGCCAATCTGTTGGTGCAAGGTTTGTAATCGCTCCGCTGGGATCCGTGCTGAACTAGACCGGGTGCTGACACTCGCCATAAACCATTCCCAAAGGGGCCTATTCCACCTTACAGGCTGGATCCCATTGCCAGCTCAGGGCGGGATCCCGCTAAACCCCAGTGAAAAACCGGAGTATCATAGACCTAAGCCCTCCACAAGGATGGATATCTTGGAACTGTCTTGCAAAAGTGAATATGCTCTCCTGGCCCTTCTGGAATTGGCCCAGCACTACAGCGATGGCCAGGTGCTGCAGATTAAAGAAATTGCGGCCCATCAGTCCATACCCGACCGCTACTTGGAGCAATTGCTGGCCACCTTGCGCAGACAGGGGTTGGTGCGCAGCCAACGGGGATCCAAGGGAGGCTACTTCCTGGCCCGAGCACCCTGGCAGATCTCGCTGCTGGATGTTATCCAGGCCATCGAGGGGGAAGATCTCACCCGCTCCCGCGACTTGCCCTCGGGCGATCTCACCCCAGAGCGGGAAGTGCTCCTGAAGGCCTGGCAAGATGCCCAAGCTGCGGCGGTAGCCATTCTCCAGAAGACCACCCTACAAGACCTCTGCGACCGGCAGGCACAACAGCAACAGGCTCGGCTCATGTACTACATCTAGGCCAGAGGCTGGAGCTGGGATCCCTGGCAAGTTTTGGGTTATCCTGAAACACATTGCTTTTTGAATTGAGCCCTTTCCATGACCGTTCGCTCTTCTCGCTCTCAGGCTGCCGATACGTTTTCTGCGGAAGATTTTGCCCAGGCTTTAGACAAGCAAAACCTCAGCTTTCAACCGGGGCAGGTGGTGCAAGGCCGCATCTTCCAACATCAGAACGATGGCGCTCTGGTGGATATTGGCGGCAAATCCCCGGCCTTTTTGCCCCTCAAGGAAGCAGGGATCCGCCCAGGGGAAGATTTGAGTGCGCTCTTTCCTTTAAAGACAGAAGCCGAGTTTCTCATCCTGCGGGAAGATGCAGAAGGACAAATTGTGCTCTCGGCGCGGCGGCTGAGGCTGAAGCGGCTTTGGGAAGAGCTGGCCCAGAAGCAAGCCAACGGCCAGACGGTAACCGTTCCGGTGATCGCCACCAACAAAGGGGGGGTGGTGGTGGATGTGCAGGGGCTGCGCGGCTTCATTCCCCGATCCCACCTCAGCCAACGGGAAAGTCTGGAGGAGTTGGTGGGGCAATCCTTGACAGCAAGCTTTATCGAGGTGAACCCAGAAGCCAACAAGCTGGTGCTCTCCCAAAGGGCGGCTGTAAAGTCCGAGAACCTGAGCCGCTACACCAGTGGCCAAGTGGTGGAAGGCAAAGTCAGCGGACTAAAACCCTTCGGTGTGTTTGTGGACTTGGAAGAAGGGGTAACCGGGCTGTTGCACATCAAGCAGGTCAGCCAAAGTTTTGTAGCCTCGCTACCGGATTTGTTCAAACCAGGCCAACGCATCAAAGCTGTTGTCATCGATGTGGATGAGGCCAAGGGACGGATGGCCCTCTCCCTGCGGGTGCTGGAAAAGCATCCGGGCGAGGTGCTGGAGCAGCTGGACAGGGTTATGGAGGAGGCCGAAGAGCGGGCCGGTAAACTCAAGGGGAGAATAACATCCGACGGCCAAGTCATCTGATCCCATCTCTGCCTCGAGTTCGGATGCAAAACCTGCAGAGGGAAAGCAAGACGCCTTACGGCAATCAGAGGAAAATCACCCCTCCGTAAACCTCAAAGTGGAAGGTGGATCCTGGCTGTGCTCAACGCCTTACGGCAATCAGAGGAAAATCACGGTACTCTAGTACTACCCTTACTCCTGCAGGGGCCTGTGCTCAACGCCCAGGGGCTTACCTCTGACAATACCACTGGTCTTAGCCCTCTTCAGCCAGGAGGTGATTTTCGGAAGAGTTCCCAGAAGAGGGCTGGATCCCCTACCCCCGCATAGGCAACCTCGAAGGGTAGAGCTTAGGATGGCTTGACCCATCTCCTCTTTATCAGCTCTCTCGCTGCCTATGAACCTGTCATCCATTGCCAAGCCACAGCAGCTTTCTCTTTTGCTGATTGCACTTCAGCTAACTCTGGGAGCGCCGGCGACAGCTCATCCGGTCACCAGTTCTGCAACGGACTCGACGGCGGCGGCCATTCAGCGAGTAACGGAAATTCATGGCGGAGCTGGGCCTTGGGCCGTGGTCGGCTATCGCATGGGGATGCGCGCTCTGCAGGAGCTGGGCTTGATGAGTCCAACTCCCCACACTTCTAGGAACCGTTTTCTGGTGGAGGTCATTCACGAGTCGCCGGCAGAGATCCCGTTCGTGTGCATTGTGGATGGCTTGCATGCTGCAACAGGAGCCAGTTTGGGCAAGTTGAACTTGAAGCTGGTGGAGGTCGAATCTCTTGAAAAAATGCGCAGTGTGGTCATCCATCGAGAGACCGGCAAGCGGGTGGAGTTTCAAGTTTTGCCCGAGTTTATTGACAAATACCGGAACTTGCCCCCGGAACAACTGGCGGCTGCAGGGCAGGAAGTTCTTCAACTGGCCGATGAGAAGCTTTTCCGTCTCGCCATTAGCCCCTAGCAGGGAATATCGCTTCGGGATCCCTTCGGCATTCCTGAGCCAATCAGCTCCAGACCTAGATGGGTGGCCACCTCTGCCGGATGCTCTCTTTCTGGAACTAACTCTGATTATCGTGGGCTCGCTAGGTACCCCCTAAGGGATCCGGGCTTGAGCGAATACATCTTGAGGGATCACCTTTAGACCCGGCAGGAAATCATCTTGAATGGCTTGGGATCCCGTAAAGGTGCGCGGCGGGGCATCGGGATAGAAGACGGTGATGCTCTTGGCTTGGGGATCCACCACCCAAACCCTGGGGATCCCAGCTTCTAGATAATCGGTTGCCTTCTGAGCTATGGCTCCAAAACTCTGGCCAGGAGAAAGGATCTCGATCACCAACTCGGGAATGGCAAAACAAGGTTCATCGGTCATGGCCTCAACCGGCAATCGCTCGTTAGAGATGTAAGTAACATCAGGAACTGGGATCCAGGGCTCTGCCTTTCGTGTTAAAACAACTGCCCACTCAGTATGTGCTGACCCAGGCTTAGGACACTCAGGGCTAGAGCACCAGTCCTCCAAAATTTGCCACAACACCGGTTGGAGACGAGCATGGAAGCGTTTTGGCGACATGGGTTCGTTTTTGGAGACGGCCCGCCCATCGACTAGCTCATAGACAATATCCCCCTCCGGCAAGGCCAGAAACTGTTCGGGAGTTAGCTTTTGACCTGAAATGGACAACTCTGGAGTCGATAGCATCACAGGATCCCCGTTGTTTAGGATGGCCGAATCTCTGTCTAGGCTAGCTCTGACATCCCCCACCTCCACCGTTTTGAAACAGTTGTCGAGCAGGGATCCAAATCCAGCGGCAAGATGGCTCCACTCAATTTTGGGGGTAGAGATCCCCATCTTTCTGGCACCGGCTGAGCAGAGGATGCCACTTTTCGTGAGAGGATAGGGCAACATTCAACCCAGAACCCTCTCCAGGCAACTTGAGAAGGGGGGGCTTCCAAGCTGCAGTAGCTTGAAGATGCCCGTGCTTCAATGCTTGAAAGCCGTCATCGAGAGGATCCCTATGGCTAATACCCTTTTGACCACTCTAGGCACCAGCCCCTACAGCGAGACGGTGTATGTTTTTGGGGAGCGGAAAGCCGATAGAACCCGTTATGTTGCCAAAGCCCTCTGTCAGCTCTTTGACATCGAGAGGGTGATTGTGCTGCTAACCCAAGAAGCACATGACACCCATTGGAAGCATCTACAGGACTGCCTACCCCCCCACGTGGAGAAAATTGCCAAGGCCATTCCTGAAGGGAAAACCGAGGCAGAGACCTGGCAGATCTTCGATGTGCTGGTCGATAGCATCGAGGCCAACACACGGCTGGTTTTCGATATCACCCACGCCTTTCGCTCCATCCCCGTACTGGTGCTCTTGGGAGCCGCCCTTTTGCGCAAGGCCAAGAATGTAAATATTCAGGGGCTGTACTACGGTCTCTATCTCAAAGACCAGCAGGAAACACCCATCATCGATCTCACCCCCGCCCTTCGTCTTTTGGACTGGCTGACGGCTACCGACAAATTCATCAGCACCGGCTCGGCGCTGGAGTTGGGCCAACTTTTGGATACAGTTCAACGGGACTTTTACCGCCAACCAAAGCTCGGCAAAAGGGATCCCAAGCCCATCCGGCTGCAGAACTTTGGCCAAGCCATCCGCAATATCTCTCGTTCCCTGGAGCTGGTAAGACCGGTCAGCCTTTTGGAGGATGACTTGCTTAGGTTGCAAAGGCACTCCACCCAGGAGTTGGCAGAAGAGGTGGGCCAATTTGCCAAGCCCTTTGGCTTACTGTTGCAAAGCATTCAAGACAGCTACAGCCAACTGGCTTTGCCAGCAGACAGAGCTACGGATGCCAAGGCTCAAGTTCAAAAGCAATTTCAACTGCTGCGCTGGTATGTGGAGAAACGCTTCACCACGCAGGCAATTCTCTTAGCTCGGGAGTGGGTGATCTCGGCCCTCTGCTTGTGTGAGGGGCTGCCCAACTACCGCCAGCGGGAAGCGCGGCAGGAGATCGAACACCAACTGGGATCCCTCATTCCACGGAAAGACCAGCCCCAGGCGCCTCCTGACATTGCTGCCCATGTTCCCGATGTGCAGAAACTTGCCAACCTCTGGTCTCGCCTCAGCCAGTACCGCAACGATGTTGCCCATGTGCAGATGAATCTAGACCCTTTGAACAGCGAAGCTCTAGAAAGCTTTGTTTTGCAAGACCTGCTGCCTGGCCTGGAAGAGCTGTTTCCCAAATTGACCTGGGCAGAAGGGAAGTTGGAAGGGGATCTTTCCACTTCTCCGTAGGCTAAAGACATCGGTTCGCCCTCAGGTTCTGGGTTTTTGGTCAAACAACGGCTATTGAGAAATACTGAAGAAAACTGAGGGCTGGCCGGGATCAGATCGATTTTGTTTTGTAGCTTCTGTAGCCACGACATCGGGCGGCTACCGGGGTTTTGTTCCTTGTTCGAGGAGTTCCTAACTGTTCTGTTTCTCCAGCGAAAACACCATGTCTTACTACTGGCAAGCTAAGCTCTGGGGTCTGTTACATGATCCCGCCCTCAAAGCCCTACACGACAGGACTGGCCGCTCCAAGGAAGGGCTGTGGACCAGACTGGCGGCGATGCAGGGATGGTCTTCTCCCAAAGCCGAGGGATCCTCTCCCATAGGCGATGCTGATCTCATCGCCTCGGCCAGCGACCGCGCGGCCATTGGCCATTTGCCCATAGCCATCAACTATCAAGTTGAGGATCGCAACTTGGGTCTTGGACTAGAAATGAGCCACTTGCTCTCCGGGCGCAAGCACTTTTGGCAATTGGCCGATGACCAACACCAAGCCCTCAAGGATGCCGGCTCCCGTGCAGACTACCTGATGGAACGGGAGGAGAGCGCCATCCCCGATTGGGTTTGGCAGGAGACGGATCCCCAAAAAGTGTTTTGGTGGTTTTGGCGGTGCTTTCCCCAGGCCATTTGTCAGGAGTTTGGGGATGAGAGCTTGCTGCTATTGCCGGCAGAAACCCGGCTGCCAGACGGATCCCTGTGGAGCCACGCCAGCGTCACCGCAGCCCTAGCGGGATGTTTGGCCGGCTACGAGGAGCCCACGCGACCCTTCTTGGTGAGCTTTACCTTCAACCCCATCCAGGAGTTGATCAAAGCCAGCCGCAAGATGCGGGACTTCTGGGCCGGATCCTGGCTGCTGCACTACCTTTCTGCTCGCATGAGTTGGCGGCTTGCCGAGAAATACGGCCCCGACTGTCTGCTCTACCCCAGCCTCTACGGCCAGCCGTTAATCGACCACTGGCTGCGGGAGAAGTACCCCGAATTTGAAGAATGGATCCCTCAACCTTCTGCCAACGCCCTGCTCACCGCCGGTTTTCCCAACGTGCTCCTGCTGCTGTTGCCGGAAGACCGGGTGCAAGCGGCCATGCAGATGGCGCAGCAGACCCTCAAGGAAGAATGGAAGCAGTTGGCCCAGAGGGTGCTGGATCACCTGCAGGGGGATCGCCGCTGGCTGAGGCAGTTGCACCCAGAGGATCCCTCCTGGGGAGGGTGGCTAGAGCACCAGTGGCAGCACTACTGGGCAGCCGTGCCCTTGGGATCCCCGGCTCATGCCCTCAAGGATACCGGCATCCTCAAGCCCCCTCAGGTTTCCATTGATGAGGATCCCTGGGTCAGCGCCCAAAACCGCACCCATCACCTAGAGGCCAAGCAAAAGCTCTTCGGGGATGAGGAGCTGGAGTTTCTGCGGGCTAGCTTTTGGGATCCCCAAAGACAACAGCGCCGCCAATACAAGGCCGGACTCAACGTCGGATCTTGGTGGGCAGCCGCAGTGGAGCAAAGTCGGCGGCTACAAGCCGCTTGTAAGCAGGCCCGCGATTGGCAGCTCCCCGTTGCGTTTGGGCCGCGCAGCACCGTTTCGGGCTTGGGGCCGGTGGTGCATCCCTCACCGCGGCAGGGGTGGATAACAGAAGGGGAGAGTCGGCGGCTTTGGCAACGGCAGGCCGGACTCTTCGATGGCCGGGAACAGCTCAATGCCACCGAAACCCTCAAGCGGGGCTTGTACAAAGTGCTGCCGGAGCTCTTCCGCGAGCTGGATGAAGACCAGATTGCCGCTTCCTACCCGGATCTCACCGCTGGCGTAGCCGGCTACCTCAAAACCCAAGGGCGACGGGAACGAGAGCACTTCGAGCAGGCCTGTCAGGCAGTGGAGGCCCGCTACCCGGAGGTCAGAGGGGTGCTGCGGGAAATGCGGGGCAAATGGGGGATCCCGTGGGCCGACCGGCAGAACCTGCGCTACCATCCCCGTCTGCTCAATGCTGGTTGGCTGGTGGAAGACCTGGAGCTGGACGAGGAAACGCAAAGAAGCTACCGGCAGGACATCGAGACGCTTCTAGGCCGCTACTACCCCAGCGTTAACCCCGCCAGTTGGTACGTGCTGGCTGCCGGGGATGGGGACGACATGGGCAAATGGCTCAGGGGCGAGAAGATGAAATCCTACTACGACTATCTGCCTCAACCCCTACAGCGGCTGGCCAACGGGCAAACGGAAGCCATTGGCGAGGTCTTTGGCAAGGACAAGGAGGAGCTGGAGCAAGTCAAAGACGCTTTTCAGAAGTTTGTCAAAAACAGCCGCAAGCGCATGGGGCCTGCCACCCACAGCGCCCTAAGCCGCGCCCTGCTGGATTTTTCCGGCCAGTTGGTGCCCTACCTAACAGAGCAACGCTATGCAGGCAAGCTCATCTACGCCGGCGGGGACGACGTTTTGGCCTACACCAACCTCTGGGAGTGGGATGGCTGGCTGTGGGATATTCGCCAGTGTTTCCGGGGGGGAGAGGATGACTGGCGGGAGTTTGAGAACCTGGGGGACTACTGGCAGTGGAAAAAAGGGCGGCCTCCCGAAGGTTTGAGCCGGCGCCCCCTCTTTACCCTGGGATCCGCAGCCACCATCAGCTTCGGCGTGGTGATTGCCCATCACTCGGTGCCTCTGGCCATTGCCCTGGAAAACCTTTGGCAGGCGGAAGAAGAAGCCAAGGGCCACCTCTATGCCCATGGCTGCCCCAAAGACAGCGTGCAGGTGCGGGTGCTGTTTGCCAATGGCAACCAACTGGTGAGCACCAGCAAGTTCGACACGTTCGACAAGTGGAAGGATCTCCTTGATTTTGACTGGAAGCTCATGGGCCAGCAGCAGGATCAAAGCTCCTTGTTTGAGCAGGCAGCCCAACTGTGGGAGCAACATCCTGCCCCCAGCCCAGAGGCGGTGCCAGCCTGGGCCACGCTCTTTTGCAGCCGCCGGGATCTCTTCAAACAGGAATCGGAGCAGAAAGAGCACTTCCAGAACAAGCTTGTGGAGTTTATCCAGCATTTTTGGCAGCACAGCCTGCCCGCCCAGCCCCAGGAGTGGGATCTGGAGATCAAAAACTGGTTCAAGCTGGCGGCTTTTGTGCTGCGCAACCGCACCGTGAAATTGGGGAGGAACGGCCGATGAGTTGGTTTACCCTATCACCCTTGGATGTGTGGATGTTTCGAGATGCTAAGCCCTTTGCCCCGGGAGAGCGGGCCTGGGCCAACAGCAGCTTTCCCCCTAGCGGCCATACCCTTGCTGGTGCTATCCAGGCTTACCTGGGCCAGCCCTTGACGCTGCGGCTGCGGGGCCCCTTTCTCTGCCATGACGAAAGGCTCTATTTCCCCGCCCCTTTGCACCTGGAAGACGGATCCCCCCTTGTTCCCGTTCCTTGGTTGGACAAGACGGATCCCTACTTCCATTGCCGCTGGGATCCCACCCGGCCAGCCCCGTTGGTGTCCCTGAGGCCAGCAGAGGAGGAACCCGAAGGCAGCCAGAGCAGCAAGAAGAAAAAAACGGGAGGCTATCTGCCCTTCGAGGTGGTGCAAAAGGCGCTGGAAGGCAAAGGCTGGGATCTCAGCCAGGCCGTCAAGCCGCCGTTGAAGTATGAAGTGCGGCCCCACAACACCCTGCAGGTGAGCAAGCGGCAAGTGCGAGAAGCCGATGGCTACTTTGTGGAGACCTGTATCCGTCTTCAGCCGGGCTGGAGTTTGGCCCTTTCCATCGAGTGCTGGGATCCCGATCGCGAAGCCTGGGATCCCCTACCCCTTAATCAGGAAGCAGTGCTGCGGCTGGGGGGAGAAGGCCACTGCGCTTTGCTGGCCCCCTGTCCGAAGCTGCAGGAGCAGTGGCAGCAGTTGCAGGACCTTTCTCAGGCCGCCTTTTGCCAAGCCGGACGCGCTTTGGCCTACTTGGTGACCCCAGGTGTGTTCATCAAAAAGGTGGACGGGCGTTCCCTCTGCCGCGCCTGGCCGTGGGAATGGCGATTGGCCACTCCCCATCCTGCTCACTCCCTCACCGGCCCCCTGGTGAGCGTGGCCACCGGCAAGCCCGTTCCCATCAACGGCCGCCTGCGGGTGGATTCTCTACAACAGTCGCGACAGATCAGCCTACCCGCTCCTCAAGTTTTTGCAGCGCCTCCTGGCAGTGTCTACTACCTGGAGCAACCAGCCCCCCTCAACCAAGAAGAGCCGGAGCTGGAAGATGGCCGGCCCAACGTCTTCTATCGCTCGCGGCTTTTGGGCTACAGCGAATTGCTTTGGCTCCGTTGGGCCGACTGAGCGCAGGTGTTTGAAGTTCTGTTTCAGAGTTGATGAAGGAGTGTTTTCCTATGGCTTTTCACGTAGTCTATCTCACCTTGTTGACCCCTCTGCACACCGGCGGCACTGCCCAAGAAGGGAACCTCTTGGGGATTGCCCGCGAATCCCACACCAATTTGCCCTACATCCCTTCCAGCACCATTCGGGGCAGGTTGCGGGCCAGCGTGGCCGATAAAGACAAAAAATTTGAGCTCTTTGGCAACGAAATTGGGGAAGGGGATCAGCTTACCCAAGGATCCATTTGGATTGGGGATGGCTCTTTGCTGTGGATCCCTGTGCCCTCCCTTAGCCATGGGGTGGTGTGGATAAGCTGCCAGCTTCTGCTTAAGCGCTGGCTGCGGCTAACAGGCCAGAGTCTGCCAGTGCCGGATCCCTACAGTACGAGCTTGAAGGCCGACCGACCCATTTACCTCAAAGATGCCATTCTCAAAGAAGGTCTCAAACAATGGTCGGGATGGGAGAGCTACACCAAAGACCCCAACATCAGTCGCGTGATCGTTTTACCAGATCAGCATTGTGCCACCCTCATTCAAATGAGCCTGTGGCGGCAGGTGAAAGTCAAGCTTAGCGAGCAAAAGGTTGTGGAAGGAGGCTTCCGCTATGAAGAGGCCATTCCTCCTGATAGCTTGATGTACTTTGCCTGGGGGGTTACAGCCCAAGCAAATGGCAGTTCTGAAGAGGTGATGAAAGAGTTTCGAGATCTGCTGCAATCCAACCAGATTATGCAGATTGGCGGCCAGGAAAGCTTGGGCCGAGGCTTTGTGGAGCTGTCTTTGAACTAGATCTCAACCTAGGAGGGAGGTTTTATGAATAGCTTTGATCCGCGCACAATGGCCAAGCCCGTTTACGAATCCCTGTGCCAGCTCAGAGCACAAACCAGGGATCCAGAAAGGCTAAAAGAGCAAAAAAACCAGGCTGTGGAGCTCTACACCTATCTTTCTACTTGGGGCCTGCTGCGCCTCAAGGCCGAAGAAGATGCCCTTAGCCAAGAGGGCAAAAAAGAGGTGGTCAAGGAGTTTTTCGATTGCCTAGAAAAGATCTCCGGTCAAAACGAAATTGCCAAATCCAACGGCCTGGATCGTCTCATGGGGTTGGGAGTTGAAGAGTACCTGGGTTTAACAGGGCTGGGACTTGCTTTGGCGCAAGAATTCAGCTTCTGGGCTACAGCCATTTACCATGACGATGACGTTAGCGGAGGGGACTAATGAGCGTAGCCATTCCAATCCAGTCTATTTCCCTGTGTGAAGGAAGCCAAGTGGTCATCCATTCGCTGACTTGGCAAGACTTTGAGAGCATCTTGGAAGAGTTAGGGGAAGACCGCCACACTCGCATTGCCTATTACAACGGCACGTTAGAGATCATGTCTCCCTTGTCCAAACATGAGCGCCCTCACCGCATTGCCGGAGATATTGTGAAAGCTCTCCTTGATTCTCAAGGGAGAGACTGGGAAGACTTTGGCTCAACAACCCTTAAAAAGTCTGGCAGTGCTGGGGTGGAGCCTGACACCTGCTTTTATGTCCATCACCTGGAGCAGATGCGAGGGTGTGAGGGAAGAATTGATGTTGATCTATTGCCCCCGCCTGATCTGGCCATTGAGTCCGACATTACTTCCCGAACCTTTATCGATGCCTATAAAGCTATTGGCGTGCCGGAAGTTTGGCTCTTGGGTGAGCGAAGTTTGCGGATATTTATTCTGCAGGGAGAAGACTACGTAGAATCGAGCTGCAGCCGGCTTTTCCCAGACTTCGACATCCCCAGGCTTGTGCCTCAACTCATTCGACGCGCCTTAGAAATTGGCACCAGCGCTATGTTGCGCAAATTTCGGCAAACCCTTGGCAATTCCTAATACTGCTTTCCAGCTTTAGGAGAAGATCAAATGCCTAGCAATCGTCCTGCCAACGCTCCACAACCCCTTCCCCGTCCTGGAAGACCAGGCTCACCTCAGCAAGGGGATCCCAGCCGTCTGCCAAGTTCAGGAAGTCGAGGAGGAGGCCATCCCCCCAATCAGAGAGGGGGGAGTGGTGGTGGAGGGGGCGGCAACCATTCCCAACCTTCTCCCTGGCTAGGGCATCCCTTGGATCCCAACCCCAGCCCAGATCCCACAGCGAGCTTTATTAGCTTTATTGAATATCTGCGTTGGATGAGGGCTCCAGCAACTCCTTTCAAAGACGGAGCCAAAGTCGATCTGGTGCACCAGGCAGAAGCAAAGGCAAACTACGGAGCGCGTCTTCAAGTTCTGAATGCTCGCATCAAACGCATTGCCGGAGAAAAAAACACTTTTCAGGTCACCTGTCCCTGGCGAATTCGGGTAGGCGGAGCCAAAGGCCCGGAGAGCATGCTGCTGCCCGCTTTTGATCACTTAGGGATCCCTTACCTTCCCAGCTCCACCTTGCGGGGGGTAGCCCGCGCCCAGGCTATTCGAGAGTTGATGCAGAAGCACAATCTGTCTTGGGAGGAGGCAGATAAAGCAGTGGCACCCTGGCTTGGGCATCTAGAAGCTGAGGACAAAGATAGTGCTGGCAAGGTGATCTTTTTAGATGCCTACCCCGTGCCAACCCGTCCCCAAAGACAAGGGGATCCCGATAATTCCAGAACAGGAGGTCTAGCTGTCGATATTGCCAATAATATCTGGAAGTGGAACGGTCAAAATCTTGAATACTCACCTAATCCCAACCTCTTCTTTTCTCTCAAGCAAGCCACTTTTTTGATTGGCCTGCGCAAAGGCCCAGGCTGCACCGACGAGATGTTAGCCCAAGTGAAAGAATGGCTCATCCGCGGGCTGGAGCAAGGGGTGGGATCCCAGGTGAATACCGGCTACGGTCGGCTGATCCCCTTAGGGAAATCACTGGACAAGAGCCAAGGAGAATTCTTGCGCCTGCCCTTTGAGCTAAAAGGCCAACTCATTCACGGACGGCAGGTAGTCAACTGGAGGCCCGATAAGAATCGCTACGACAACCGATCCATCGCCGAAGTGCGGCCCGTAGCCTTTAAGAATATGCTGCGCTATTGGTTCCGCACCTTTGCCCTGGGAGTTTTGCCGGTCGATCAGGTGCAGGAGTGGGAAGGGCAACTTTTTGGCGCCATTACCCCTAAGCAAAAACACGGCTGGATCCATGTAGATCTCCTAAATGGCAAAGTCTCTCAGCCGGAGCCAGAGCCCAATCGGGAAGGAAGAAATAGACCCGCAGGCCGACAAGAAGGGATCCTCATCTTAAGTCTTTCTGGCGAGTGTCAAAACTATGCTTCCCAGGAAGATCAAGAGGCGGTGGAAAAGCTCTTTACTAACCTCACCTGGATGATGTTCCATCTGGGAGGTGTGGGTCAAGGAGCTAGAAGACCCTGCTACTCCCGCCAGAACCGGGAGCGGGCTCCCTGGTGGCGCGGCTCTACCCTAATTCCCAGGTCGGAGGATGCCTTTTGGAAGCTGGCGGAGTCGGTGGCCGGGTTTCAGAAGCTTTTCCAAAAGCGCCTGGGCAACTTCTTTGACGCTCTCAAGACTCTAACCAAGCAGGCCATTAACCCCGATAGCCCAAGAAGTGCTGGCCAGGTTCAGAGGGATAAATGGCCGCAAGCGGTGGATGCCAACTGCAGGATCGTAGTCTGCAGCGGCGAGGAAGATTTCAACAAACCCTATGCCCTGGCAACTTTGCATCGCTTAGGCCGACAAGATGAAGGCCGGTACGACAAATTCTTGTGCGGGGGTGTACAGGGAGGTGCTCTGCCCTCTCCGGTTTGGATTGCCGATTTGGGTGATTACCAAGTGGTTACCGTTTTTGGGGCAACGGCAGATCCTAGGAAAAAGTATCTTGAGGAGCTCAAGAAAGATGCTGATGATTTTCAAGTAATCTGGCCCTTGAGATAGAAGAAATCTCGAAGAATTTTTGGAGTAACAAAATGCCCAAAAAGAAGATCAATGCCAAAGTTCTCAGAAACCTTGTTACAGCCGTAATCAATGGCTCGATTACACTGGCCATTTTGCTCATTGCTCCCTTGGGCCTGGCAGCCGTGATTACCAACACTATTTTGGTTGCCATTGCCAGCTTCTTTTCTGGAAGCTTAACAGAGATGGTCATGGATCTTTTGTCAAGCCCTGAAATTGACGTGGAGGTTTTGCCAGAAGAGCGCCAATCCAAGACCAGCACTTCCATAGAGCCAAGGCGAGGCTCAGAGAGTCTGCGTCGAGATGATCAATAATGCGAACCTTGTATGTTTCCCAGCAAGGGTGCAGGCTAAGCCTCAGGCAAGAGTTTGTGCTGGTTCATTTGGGCGAGTCGCTCTTGCAAGAGATGCCTCTGCCCTTGCTGGAGCAAATTTTAATCTTTGGCCGCTCTCAGGTGACTACCGATGTTGTGAGGGAGTGCTTGAAGCGCAATATCCCCATTGCCTACCTCTCCCGGCTCGGCTATTGCTACGGTCGCCTCATTCCCATTGAAAGGGGCTACCGCCGCCTGGCCCATTGGCAACAGGCGCTCCCTGAAGCATGGAGACTGCAAACAGCAGCCCAAATAGTGCGAGCTAAGCTCCTCAATGGCCGCGTGCTGTTGATGCGACAACTTAGGCAGCGCCCCAGCGAAACCAGGGATCTGACCCTGCGCAGTCTGGAACATTTGGCTGCTCAAGCTCTTGAGGCCAAGTCTCTAGATCAATTGCGGGGCATTGAAGGAGCGGCTGCGGCTCTGTATTTCCCGGAATTGGGAAATTGCCTTCAGCAAAGGGGCTTTGTTTTGCTTAACCGCACTCGACAGCCGCCCACTAACCCGGTTAATGCCATGCTCAGCTTTGGCTACATGGTGCTCTGGAACCATCTATTAACCCTGATTGAGCTGCAAGATTTGGATCCCTATCAGGGTTGCTTGCACGCTAGCAGTGAACGCCATGCTGCTCTGGTTTCGGACTTACTGGAAGAATTTCGGGCGCCTATTGTAGATTCAATAGTCCTCTGGCTGATCAACAAGGGCATTATGAACATCGAAGAAGACTTTGAGTATCGCGATGGTGGCTGTTTTCTAAGTGATAGTGGCAGGAAAAAGTACCTTACAGCTTTCATCCAAAGAATGGAGGGATCCATCCAGACCCCTGACGGAGATCAACCCCGCTGGGATCTGCTAACGCAGCAAGTTAAAAAGTTTAAGCAATCCGTCTATAATCCTCAAGATTTGTACCAGCCCTACCGGATTCGCTGATGTTTCTTTATGTTGTTACCTACGATACTCCCTGCGACAAGCGACGCAAGAAAATTGCCGACCTGCTAGAAGGCTACGGCAAGCGCGTGCAATACAGCGTGTTTGAGTGCGTCCTCGACAAAGACAAGTTCGAGGAGCTCAAACTGCGGCTCCGCAAGAAGATCAAGCCCGAGGAAGACAGCGTCCGCTTCTATCCGCTCACTAGCTATGCCCTCGCCCAGGTGGAAATCTGGGGTGGGCCTGCCCTGACTGCACCCCCCAGCTCGGTCATTGTGTAGCTCAGGCAAGTCTCTTCCTACTTAAGCACTCGGTGTTTCCAAAAGCACACTCAAACGGTATCAACGCCTGCGCGAGCGATCCGCCAAAAGCCGCAAAGGCCGATTCTTTCGTCCGATCCCTCGACGCCTTGCGCCACAAGGCTTTCCGGCCCCAAAGCCCCCTCGCCAGCACCCTTTTTGCCGACTTTTTTCCGGATCCCTCGCAAATGGGTCTTGCATTCCTTGCCCTGCTTGGGTTTAATAGGGGTGGAGTTCCCCCTTCGGGGGGATCCCTAGAAATTGGAAACGAGGTGATTAAAGCCAAGGCTACGAACTCGTCCCCGAGTGAAGTTCCCCCTTCGGGGGGATCCCTAGAAATTGGAAACTGTAGTCGGGGTTATGGAGAAGCCGGTAGAGGCTGAAGTTCCCCCTTCGGGGGGATCCCTAGAAATTGGAAACTTCCTTAGTGTAACGCATATTTACCTCCCTTTACGGGAAGTTCCCCCTTCGGGGGGATCCCTAGAAATTGGAAACCGTTTAGCTGCTTCAGCGACCACCGAGCTTGGCTCGGATCGTTCCCCCTTCGGGGGGATCCCTAGAAATTGGAAACAACTCCTCTCCCTTTCGGGATAAGAAAGAACACCCAGGTTCCCCCTTCGGGGGGATCCCTAGAAATTGGAAACAGGATTTGTTCCTTTGTATACTTAGCCATAATTAACCTGTTCCCCCTTCGGGGGGATCCCTAGAAATTGGAAACACGAAGCGAAGGGCATCGCCCAGATAGACCCGCCCGAGTAGTTCCCCCTTCGGGGGGATCCCTAGAAATTGGAAACATCAAAGTCTGCAGCGACGAAGAGTTCTTTGATTACATCTTGTTCCCCCTTCGGGGGGATCCCTAGAAATTGGAAACGACCGGACAAACCGTATGGCGTCCCCCCAGTTAAATCGTCGTTCCCCCTTCGGGGGGATCCCTAGAAATTGGAAACTTGTTTATCCCTGTAGAAGGGAGGTTAACCATGAATGTTCCCCCTTCGGGGGGATCCCTAGAAATTGGAAACGCCTAATCGGTAGCTCCCCTGGCGGCACGTTTAACCAGAGGGTTCCCCCTTCGGGGGGATCCCTAGAAATTGGAAACGATGTAAGCCCCCCGTGCGTGTTCGCCCCAGAACATCGCAAGTTCCCCCTTCGGGGGGATCCCTAGAAATTGGAAACTTAGCTTCGTTAACTGTTCAGCGGACAATTTAATGTTCCCCCTTCGGGGGGATCCCTAGAAATTGGAAACTGCAGTAGTTACTACACTTAAGTTGTTTACTAAATATGAGCGTTCCCCCTTCGGGGGGATCCCTAGAAATTGGAAACTAGCCATAACCAACCTCCTATTGGCAGGGAATACTGAGTTCCCCCTTCGGGGGGATCCCTAGAAATTGGAAACTTTAAGGCATGTATAGCCCTGCGTAGGTATGTAGATAGTTCCCCCTTCGGGGGGATCCCTAGAAATTGGAAACTGCCATTTTACTAGCCATAATTAGTCTCCTTAGGTAGTTCCCCCTTCGGGGGGATCCCTAGAAATTGGAAACCAAGAAATTTATAAAGCAAAGCTAGAAGTAGCTACGCTTGTTCCCCCTTCGGGGGGATCCCTAGAAATTGGAAACGTTCTGTAGACCTCGGTTGAGGTCAGTTCCATTGGAGTGTTCCCCCTTCGGGGGGATCCCTAGAAATTGGAAACAAATATTTGCGCCAGTCACCATAAACGTAACGAATTGTTCCCCCTTCGGGGGGATCCCT
>NZ_JBSSBR010000038.1:0-25565 GCF_054059035.1 Thermostichus sp. MS-CIW-36 | reverse complement strand
GCATACCGCCAGCGTTCATCCTGAGCCAGGATCAAACTCTCCGTGTCAATTCAAGAGCTTGTCTCTGGAAAAATGGAAACTTGACAGGGTTGAATGAGCAGCCACAGCACCCTCAAGGGGTCTGTTTTGCTGCTTGCCGGGCGATGGTTGACTGAACAGCTTACTTGTCAAGGTTCTGGGGCGCCGGGGCTGGGTGGCCTTGTGGCGCTTTACTACCCTATCCCCACCACCACCCCCACGTCAAGTCCTACCCAGCCACTTTGTTCGGGAAGTCTTTGGCGAGAATGAGGGAAAGGGAGAAATAAAACTATTTGTATACTGACAGTCTGACCGCAGAGTTAGTAAGATGGTTGCAAGGGTCAGGTTTTGGAGAAACTGCGATGCTGACTTTGCCTAAGCGGGAAGAGAGGGGTCATGTCAAGCTCAGTTGGCTTGATACTTACCACTCATTTTCTTTCGGGGAGTACTACGACCCTCGCTACATGGGTTTCCGCGCTTTGCGGGTGATTAACGATGACCGAATCCGCCCGAGTGCTGGCTTTCCGACCCATGGGCACCGGGATATGGAGATCGTTACTTATGTTTTGGAAGGGATCCTTGAGCACAAAGACAGCTTGGGCACGGGATCTGTGATTCGTCCTGGCGAAATTCAACGGATGACAGCGGGCACAGGGATCCAGCACAGCGAGTACAATCACTCGGCGGATGAGGAGGTTCATCTGCTGCAAATTTGGATTTTGCCGGAGCAGGAAAACCTAGATCCCAGTTATGAACAAAAAGCGACGGGTTTAGCAGAGCATCCCAATGAGTTTTGTTTAATTGCCTCTCGGGATGGACGCCAGGGATCCGTAATTGTGCATCAGGATGTGAATCTCTACGCGGGGTTGATTGAGCCGGGACACACCATCTGCCAATATTTGGATGAGAAGCGCTACGGATGGCTGCAGGTGGCTCGCGGCAATGTGACCCTAAATGGCTTGTTTTTGCGAGAAGGAGATGGCGTGGCCATTGCTGAGGAAAGCGAGCTCAACCTTTTCAGTGAGAAAGGTGCTGAGGTGCTGCTGTTTGATTTGGCCTGAGGATGACTTTTGGCTAAGTTCTGGCCGTTTGCCTCAAGTTCATAGTCGTTTCAGGCTGGGGTGAGACGTCCGGGCTACTGAGAGAAGCCTTCTGACCTGTGCATTATTGCTCCGCAACGCTAACGCGAAGGCGCGACCGACGCTTCGGGTGTGGGCGCAGTGTCTTAGTTCGAATCGAGGTGGCCATAGGTCTTTTGGGATCTCAACTTTTTCTTCTGCTTTCAAGTACTTTCAGGAGGAGAAGTGGATCCCTTCTTCGAGGTTTTGCTGAGTGAATTGAGAAAGAACTTGCTGCCAAAGGTGGCCAGTCTGGGATCCCTTTCCCTTGACGTGTAGAAGGCGGGCTCCTTCCTGCTGGGGATGGGGCTGTAGGCGCAGCCAGAGGTAGGTCGCAGGCAGATGGCGGAGGTACTGGGGCCACTCAATAGCGGTGATCCCACCTTGGCTCCAAAGTTCTTCTAGCCCTAGGTCTTCTAGGAGTGTGGATTCTTTCCCACCGGCGCGAGCGGCAGAAGAGGTCTCTAGGCGGTAGAGATCGCAATGGAAAAGAGGGATCCGTCCGGTGTGGTATTCCTGCACCAGCACGAAGGTGGGGCTGTCGATGGGTTCAGGGATCCCCAAGCCCTGCCCTAGTCCCTGCACAAAGGTGGTTTTGCCGCTGCCCAGATTACCTTCGAGAAGAATGACCAAGCCGGAAGTGGAGCCGAGGCTGCGGCTGGGAGGGGGAGATTTTTGTTGACCTGAAGGGGCGAGGAAGCCAAGGGCGGCTTGAGCTACGAGGGCCCCTAGTGATTGGGTAGCAGCGGCGGATGGCAGCAGCAGAGGGGAGGCTTGCTGCCAGAGCTCTTCATTCTGTTCGCTGGCCATGGCTTACAACTCCTTTGGGGCGGGGATCCCAGGCGAGGAAGTTGCCTCGTTTGGGTGAACAGAAACGCGTTTGGGAGCTGTCAAGATTGCGGCCAGGCCTGCTCCAATGAGCAACAGGCTCACCCCCTGCGCCACCCGCAGGGATCCCAGCATGAGGCTATCGGTGCGCAGGCCTTCGATCCAGAAGCGCCCCAGGCTGTACCCCACCAGGTAGAGGCCCAAGAGGGTGCCGGGGGGAAGCTGGCGCCGGTAGCTTAAAAAGAGCAGGAGCCCGAAGAGACCAAAGTTCCAGAGGGATTCGTACAAAAAAGTAGGATGGACGCGCGATCCATCAGGCAGCTGCAGTTGTACCCACAGAGGGCTATCCGGAGGCAACACCTTTCCGTAGGCTTCGTTGTTGAAGAAGTTGCCCCAACGTCCGATCCCCTGACCAAGGCTGAGGGAGGGAACAAGGCAATCGGCTAGCAACCAAAAACTCAGCCGGTGCCGCCGGGCGAACAGGTAAAGCGCCGCACTGCCGCCGATCAAGGCACCGTGAATGGCAATGCCCCCCTGCCAGAGGGCCAAGACCTGCCACCAAGGGCCATCTCGATAGCGCTCCCATTCAAAGACCACGTAATACAGACGGGCAAAGGGCAGGGATCCAACCACCAACCACACCAGCAGATCAGGCATGGAACTGGGGGGAAGGCCACGCCGAGCTGCCAGATGGCGAGCCAGGAGCAAGCCCAACACCATTGCCAGGCCGATCAATAAGCCATACCAGCGCAGGCTGAGCGGCCCCCAACTAAACACAACCGGGCCGGGGGATTGTAAGACCAAAGTCATGACCGTGGGGACGTTCCTGAGCAGATCCCTTTAGCCCACTCTACCCGCTCTGCAAGGCTATGCAGAAGACCTGCCCTCACCCCCAGCCCCTCTCCCAGAGGGAGAGGGGAGTTAGGAACCGAGGCAAGGTACGAGCTGACTGCAGTTGGAGGGAGAGGGATCCGTTCAGAGCAAGGCGACAATGTTAGAATGCAGGCTCGATTTTCCACCACGACTCCTGGGGGGGATGCGGGTTATGGCCCGGAAAGCCGTTGCTGTGAACACTGCTGATGACTCGGACAAATTGAAGTCAGAAAAACGCAAAGCCCTGGAGCAGGTGTTAAGCCAGATCGAGCGGAATTTCGGCAAAGGGGCAATCATGCGCCTGGGAGATGCCACCCAGATGCGGGTGGAGACCATACCCAGTGGGGCCATCACCCTCGACTTGGCCTTGGGCGGAGGTTACCCAAAAGGGCGGATTATCGAAGTCTTTGGGCCGGAATCTTCTGGGAAAACTTCAATTGCCCTACATGCCATCGCCGAAGTGCAAAAACAAGGGGGAACGGCAGCTTTTGTGGATGCGGAACATGCGCTGGATCCCACTTACGCAGCAGCTTTGGGGGTTGATATTCAAAACCTGTTGATCTCCCAGCCGGACACGGGGGAGGCCGCCCTGGAGATTGTCGATCAGTTGGTGCGCTCGGCAGCTGTGGATATCGTGGTGGTGGACTCGGTAGCAGCGTTGGTGCCCCGGGCTGAGATCGAAGGGGATATGGGAGATGCCCATGTGGGATTGCAGGCGCGCCTGATGAGCCAAGCGCTGCGCAAGATTGCCGGAAATGTCAGCAAAACCGGATCCATCGTTCTTTTCTTAAACCAATTGCGCTCCAAAATTGGCGGCATAGGCTATGGCCCCCAGGAGACCACCACCGGCGGCAATGCCCTTAAGTTTTATGCGTCGGTGCGGCTAGATATTCGCCGCGTTCAAACCCTGAAAAAAGGTGCGGAAGAATACGGGATCCGAGCGCGGGTCAAGGTGGTGAAAAACAAAGTTGCCCCCCCTTTCCGGCGGGCAGAATTTGACATCATTTTCGGCCAAGGGATCTCCAACATCGGCTGCATCATCGATCTGGCAGATGAGATGGGCATTCTCAAGCGGCGCGGCTCTTGGTACAGCTACAAGGAGGAAAATGTTGCCCAAGGAAGGGACAATCTGGTTGTCTACTTGAAGGAAAACCCAGAGCTCCTAGCGGAGGTGGAAGCGGCTGTGCGGGAGAAACTTTCTGCGGGGGTGACGGTTTCCGCCAGCCGGCCGGCAGCGATGGAGGAGGGAGAGCAGGAAGAGAATGAGGATGCGGTCTTTGTAGAGGAAGAGTTTTGAGGGAGCAGCTAGCTGTTCAGGGAGCGCTTCCTGAGCGAGATCGCCGCTGGCGCAGGGCCTCGTAGAGCAACAACCCCCCCGTCATAGCGACGTTCAGAGATTCGACACCCTCGGCCATCGGGATCCGCACCTGGGCATCGGCCTGTTGGATAGTCGCTTCCCTCAGGCCAGCCCCTTCGTTGCCCAGGAGAAAAAGGGTAGGGCGGGTGAGATCTTGATCCCAGTAGCAGTTTGCTGTGGGGGAGAGGGTAGCAGCCAAGACTTGGATCCCGTGGCAACGGCAGCTCTGGATCCAGGCGGCTAGGTCGGGCACGACTTGGGGCGGACGGCGAAACCACTGGCCGGCAGAGGCCCGCAAGACTTTGGGGTTTTCCGGATCCACGCTGTCTGCGCTGAGCCAAAGGCCATCGGCTCCTGCGGCAGCCACGACTCGGATGAGGGATCCCAAATTGCCTGGATCTTGCAGCGTTTCCACCACGAGGCCCAAACGTACCCCGGACAAGGGGGGAGAGGGAATCTGCCGACTGACGGCCACGGCCACAGCTCCTTCGGGAGACTCGGTGGTACAGAGCGCTGCCATGACTTCTGAGCTGACGGCCTGCCGCCGTAGACTCTTGGGCAGATTGGCCAGCAATTGTGGGTAACGCTCAGCCCACTCAAGCGTGTAGCAGAGAGCCTGCAGGGGCCAGCCAACTCGCAGGGCTTCTTCGATGAGATGGGATCCCTCTACCAAAAAGGCGCCCTGTTCCCGCCGGCCTTTGCTGCGGTGCAACTGCCGCAACTTGCGGATCCAGGGGTTTTTCGGACTGGTCAGCAGTAAGGACTCCGTCCCGCTAACGCGATCAGAAACCATGGGGCAACAGTCAGTCTCTTGCTTGGAGATAATCCTTTTCTCCCTCAGGAAAGCTGAGGGTTGATGGCTCGGAGCACCTGGGAAGCACCACGATGGAAGGTTTATTTAACCGTATCGACGCAGCCGCTGGATAAAAAATCCATCCCGATCCTGTCGGTGGGGCCAAATGAGCAGGGGATCCCCTTCTGCAGCCCAATGAGGATGGCTGTCGAGAAAGGCTTGCATGATCTCCTCGTTTTCGGCAGGATGCAGCGTACAGGTGGCGTACACCAACACTCCGCCCGGCTTCAGCCAACGGGCTGCCACTTGCAGGAGCTGGGCTTGCAGGTGGGCCAACTCTGGGATCCGCTCTGGGGTTTGTCGCCAGCGGGCATCGGCATGGCGGTGCAGGGTTCCCAAGCCGGAGCATGGGGCATCCAGCAAAACCCGGTCGGCGCTGTGCCAGGGGGGCAAGGGGGCAGGGGGTAAGGACTCCGTCCCGCTGACGCGATCGGCAGCAGCGCTCAGCGGCAACAGGTCGATGGCCAGGGAACGAATCGAGGTCAAGCCCAAGCGATGGGCATTTTCCTCTAGGCGCCGCAGACGGTGGGGGTGACGATCCAAAGCCCAAATCTCCCCTCGATCCTGCATGTGTTGGGCTATTTGGGTGGTCTTGCCGCCCGGAGCAGCGCAGCAGTCGATCACCCGCTCTCCCGGCTGGGGATCCAGGCAATGCACCACCTGCTGGGCACTGGCATCTTGAACGCTCCACCAACCCTGGGCAAAGCCGGGCAGGGCCGTGATGTCGCCAGCATGATCCTGAAGTCGCAAGGCACCCGGCACCTCGGAGATGGGGAGGGCAGGGATCCCGGCTGCTGCCAAGGCTTGAATGACTTTATTCACATCTGCCCGCAGTGGGTTGACCCGCAAATCCAGGTGGGGTGGCTGATTAAACCAAGCACACAACTGCTCCGTTTCCACCGGCCCCAGGCGCTCCCACCATAGGCTCACCAACCAGTCGGGAAAGCTGTGCCGGATCCCCAAAGCCTGAATTGGGTCGGCTGGCAGAGTGTCCTCGAGGGGCTTGAGGGGATCCTTCTCTGGCTGATCCAACACTTGCCGCTGGTAGGCGCGCAAGATGCCGTTCACCACCCCTGTCAGGGATCCCAGCCCCATCTGGCGGGCCAATTCCACGCTGGTGTGGATGGCAGCGCTGGGGGGGATGTGATCCAAAAAAGCCAGCTGGTAGAGGCCAAGGTGCAGAATGAGCCGCAAATCGGGCGGTTGCTTGTGGGCAGGACGTTGGGCAAAGCAGTCGATTAGGGCGTCGAGGGTGCGACGACGGCGGGTAACGCCGTACACCAGCTCGCTGACCAGGCGGCAGTCGGCAGGGATCAGGTGGCTGTGGGCCAACAGGTGCTCTAGCACCACGTCAGCATAGGCGTTTTGCCGCTCGATCTTCTGCAAGGCCAAGAGGGCCAGTTGACGTGCGTTCATGGTCGCCCCAAAAGGTTTTCCCATTCTCCCCCCTGGGCGATACTGGAGAAGCCCCTAAGGGATCCCAATCATGCCTTACACCAGCGCCTTCTTAGAGGTGATCCCCGCCATCGACCTTCTCCAGGGCCACGCCGTGCGCCTCTACCAGGGGGATTATGCTCAGGCGGAACAGGTGGCCGATGACCCCATCCAGCAGGCCGAAGCTTGGGCGGCACAGGGTGCTCCTCGCCTGCATGTGGTGGATTTGGACGGGGCCAAAAGCGGGGATCCAGTCAACCTGCCCATCATTGAGCGCATTGTCCGCAGCCTGGCCATCCCGGTGCAGGTGGGGGGTGGGATCCGATCCCTGGAACGGGCGCGGCAGTTGCTGGAGCTGGGGGTGGATCGGGTGATCGTTGGCACCCTGGCCGTGGAGGATCCTGACACCCTGGAGGCGATGACCCAAGCCTTGCCCGGTCGGGTTTGGGTGGGGATCGACGCTCGGCAGGGGCAAGTGGCCACCCGCGGCTGGCTGAGCACCACTCCCCTGCGGGCCACCGAATTGGTGCAACGGGTGGGGGAACAGGGCGTCGCCGGCATCATCTACACCGACATTGGCCGGGATGGCACCCTGGCCGGCCCCAACCTACAACAGTTGCAGGAGATCCTCGCCATCTCCCGCCTGCCTGTGATTGCTTCGGGGGGAATCGGATCGCTAACGGATTTGCTGGCTTTGTTGAGCTTGCCCGGTTTGACGGGGGCCATTTTGGGTAAAGCCCTCTACTCAGGGGCGATCTCCTTGCAAGAGGCTTTGCGAGCTGTGGGGCCGGGCCGCTGGCAAGATCTACCGCCGGAAACCGGATCCCTGTGGGCCTAGATGTCCACCTCGACGCCGAGCGGAAAGCAGCCTCAGCAGTGCCATACTGGGCAAAATCGAAAGGCAACTGCATGCAACCAACACTGGCCATCGGTGAAGGTTTTCCAAGACATTTTTGTTTTTTTGTTTTTCAGGTCATGTCCTTTCCCGCACTTCGCCCTGCTGTTCGAGCTTTACAACCCGAGTTGGTGACCTGGCGCCGCCACATCCACAAGTATCCCGAGCTGGGCTTCCAGGAGAAGCAAACCGCTGCTTACATCAGCCAGCGCCTGAAAAGTTGGGGGATCCCTCACCAGACCGGCATTGCCCACACCGGCATCGTGGCCACCATTGAGGGAGAGCAGCCGGGGCCGGTTTTGGCGCTGCGGGCCGATATGGATGCCCTGCCCATTCATGAGGCCAATGAAGTCGAGTACCGCTCCGCCATCCCCAACGTCATGCACGCCTGTGGCCACGACGGCCATACGGCCATTGCTATGGGCACCGCCAAGCTGCTGCAACAGCACCGTCAACACCTCAAGGGCACGGTCAAGGTCATTTTTCAACCTGCCGAAGAAGGCCCCGGCGGAGCCAAGCCCATGCTGGAGGCGGGGGTTCTGAAAAACCCGGATGTGGAAGCCATCCTCGGCCTACACCTGTGGAATAATCGCCCTCTGGGCACTATTGGCGTGAAAAGTGGCCCCTCGATGGCCTTTGCCGACCGCTTTCAGATTCAGGTGATCGGGCGAGGCGGACATGCTGCCCTTCCCCAACAAACAGTGGATGCCATTGTGGTGGGATCCCACATTGTCAATGCTTTGCAGACCATCGTCTCCCGCAATGTGGATCCGATGCTGCCGGCGGTGGTGACGGTGGGCCGTTTCCGGGCCGGCGATGCCTTCAACGTTATCGCCCCAAGCGCAGAAATTTGGGGTACTGTGCGCAGTTTTCACCCTGAAGTGGCCGATTTGATCCCAAAGCGCATGGAAGAAATCGTTGCCGGCATTTGCCAAGCCTACGGAGCCACCTATGAGTTTCAGTACGAACGGGGCTACCCAGCGGTTTGCAACGATCCTGCTATGGTAGCGCTGGTGGAACAAGCTGCCCGCCAGGTGTTTGGCTCAGAGGCGAGGATCATCCCAGAAATGACCATGGGCGGCGAGGACGTCTCCTTTTTTCTCAACGAGGTGCCCGGCTGCTACTTTTTTTTGGGATCCGCCAACCCCGCCAAGGGACTGGACTATCCCCATCACCACCCCCGCTTCGACTTCGATGAGGCTGCCCTTGGCCTTGGCGTGGAGCTCTTCCTGCGCTGCATTGAGAACTACACCGGGCAAGCCTTGAGTTAGCGGGAAACCTCGGCTAGGGCCTGAGCAAGTCAGCGGATCCGCTGCCGGGAAGCAGCAAGGGCTTCATAGGTTCTGGGGTGGGACGGGTAGGGGCAGGATCCCCGTCGGTGGGAATGTAGAGGGGCGTTGGGTTGGGATCCCCACCGAAGGCCAGCACAAGGGCTTCCAGCAGGGCCTGTCGCTGTTGCCGGTTCAGGGATTGTACAACGGCTTTGTCTTGGGCGTAGGGGTTGACCGTGAGGCGGTCGGCACCGGGATACCGTTGGGCGATGATTGGCTCATTGGCATCAAAATAGTCCGCCAGCGTCAGTTGCCAGTCAAAGCGGTCGGTGGGGGAGCGACCAGCCACCTGCAGGTGATAGATCATCATTCGCCGCACCAAAGTATCCTCTTCGGGTGCGGGGCCGCCATCGTTGGGGTTAATAGGGGTGTAGGTGTTTTCCAGGGGCAGATCCGGCAGAGCTTCGTATACCTGCCGCGCTGCTTGGGGAATCAGCCGCAACTGAGCATAGGCAGGCCCGGATCCCAGCAGAACCGCAACGGCAATGCCCAGCAAACCTGGCAAAAGGGCTTGTTTCCTCATCCTGCTCGCCCCAAAACTTGTTTCTGTGAAATGAATTGTATTGCAATCAAGCAGTGGTTTCGGATTGTAGATTTGGCAGATTCAGCGATTGAGATCAGGCCACAGTTGGAGTTTTGGGCCATTGCTAATCAATGCTGAGTCCATCCACCACCTGAGGTTGAGGACGCGGTTTGAGAGGGGCCGACTGGGCCAAGCGATCCCGTTGGTGGTGCTCTTGGGAATGCCTTTGCCAGAGGCCGAGAATATCCAACGTTTCGCCGCCATGCTGCGTATAACGCTTCCGCACTTTACATAACACGGGGGTATTGACGCACACACCGGAGACGATCACCTGACCTTTGCTCAAGGCGGGCAATTCCTGCAACAGATCCCGCCCGGCAGCCTCGACACTGTGGCGCAAATTTTCCTGATCGGCAGGGTTGACAATTCGCATCAAAAATTGGCTCATGCATTGAGACAGAATATCCGAGTCCAACTTGCCAGGGCGTTGCGTGATCAGCCCTACCCCCAGTCCAAACTTGCGTCCTTCGCTGAGGATGGTGCGCAGCACCTGTTTGCAACGGGAAGGCTCGTGGGCAGGGGCAAACCGATGGGCCTCTTCCAGCAAAATAAAGACGGGATAAGGCAAGTAATTTTCGTCCCCCGGCTGGATCTTGCCTTTGTGGGTATTGATCCGAGCATAGTTGGCCTGGCGCAAGATGGCAGCAGCGATCACCTGCTGTTCTTCTTGGCTGATCTCATGCATTTGCAGGATGGTTACCTGCCCCGGCTCAAACAAGTCTTTGGGAGCTAGGTGTTGCAAATTGTCGAAATAGGGAGAACGGTCGATCTGTTCTAATTTCCACTCCAAGGCGGCGGCTGAGGATCCCTGGGATCCATCCTCTGCGGAATCAGCCTCGTTTACGGCATCGATTAAGTCCTGAATCGTCCAGCGGATCGGGTTAAATTGAGTTGTTCTGCGGAAGGCTTTTTCCAGAAAAGATTTTTGCCGATCGCTGGTTTCCGGCAGCAGGGTCAGAATATCAAAGAAGTTAAGAGAAGATACACGAATCTTAATTTCCTGCGGTGAAAGAACCTTGACTTTGGGTTGGTAGCCATCTTCCCCAAAAAACTTGGGGTGGGACTGCATCTCCGCCAGCGTATGGTATTCCCCGTGGGGATCGAAAATGAGGACGGCAGCTCGGTTTTTGGGCAAAAGCAGCTCTTCAATCAAAACCCCTGCTGTATAAGATTTGCCGGATCCTGTCCCCGCCAAAATGGCCAGATGGGTGCTGACCATTTCTTTGACATCCAGCACCACGGGCACTGCTCCCTCATCGCGCAACAACAGGCTGCCCAAGTGAGCACCCCCAATGGCTGTTTCATCTCGTTTGTTCAAAATTGATTTCAGCAGACGATTGGAGGCCAGAAAAACCTTGGCACCGGGATCCGGAGCGCGGCGGGGGTTAATAAAGCCCATCTTCTGATTGAAATAGCCGATGACCTCGACGGTAACCGCATAGATTTCCGGATTGGGATGGGTGAAGCCCACCAGAGCCACAATGGTGCTGGGATCGATTTCGGTATCGGCAAAGATGCGATCGGGGATGTGATCCAGGAGCTGAACTTGGCTAATTTTGCCCAAGATTTGCAGCGTTTGCGATTGGGGATCCTGGACTTCGTAGTAGACGAAATCGCCCACCTTTACCGCTTGGGTATTGGAAGTGATGAAAACATATTGGTTAGAGGTTTCTCCAGGCCCTTTGACGGTGCCAATTACCTCTGGAGAGTCCTCAGTTGGAGAGAGGGTGGCTTCTGGATGGTGGCCATTGACGGTGATTTTTTGGGGCATCAGCGCATCGCTCCTACAGTCATTTTCCAGGCCAGTTCTTTGCTTAAGATTTGCAGAGCTCGCCGTTGAGCTGGATCGGCAAACATCGGCGTAATGTCGTTCAAGACTTGGTAGATCAAATGATTGGCAAAGTTGCCGCCGCTACTCAGCAGCAAACCATAGTAGGAAAATTGGGTTTGACCTTGGGGATCCTGGTGAAAGCGCAGGATCTCTTCCCGGCTCATGCGAAAAACCGGCGTGTTTACAGGCACCACCACGCGTGGGATCCCTTGCCGGCCACAGCGGCGCTCTTCATCCAAGGCCCCGATTAAGACCACCGAGAGTAGCGTGCGCACCTCATTCTGCAGATCGGGGGAAAAATAGGGATCCGGCTGGCTGGAAAGACGCGGCCCAGAATTGAGGAACATCGGGTTCAGAAGCTGTGTGTTGTAGACCAGACCTACAGCCCAGTGTCGCCGGTCGCTTTCTAGCTTGACAAAGCTGCCGAAGCCATAGTCATCAGGAGTCGGCGGATTTTTGACTTCTAAAGCATCGTCCACCTGCACCACGTAATCACAGTGATTGTTGGAGCGAACTACCTTTCCCAATCTCATCGAACTCGTCTCCGCTGTAATTTACTTACTGTTTTCCGGGATAGCCTTAGGTTCAGCTTTTCGCGAGCGGCCCAATCTTGCATGAGACGCAAGAAAAGGTTGCGATCCTCATTGCGGATAACGGCTATTTGATCGGCTGTCTCCAGCACATAAGGATAACCTCGCCCAATCACCACCTCACAGCGAACCAGATCCACCAACCAGTCCAACAGTCCTGCCTCATAAACCCAAACGGGTATTTCCAGGCGAGCCGGAAAGTTGTCACTGGTGCGCAGGTAAACAAACCCCACTCGCTCCCGCATTTCTTGGTAGCGATTGAGGATCCCATCTTGGGGGTTGAGGCTGCCGCCGCGGGCACAGATGAAAAAAGGCGTACGATCCCCCCAATCCAACCAGGGGCTGAGCAGTTGCGCATCGTGAAGCTGTGGAGCTTCGGGTAGGTCAAAACAATGCTTGAGCAACGTCACCAGATCGGAAGTGTAGGTGGTGTCTATGTAAGCCACGATAGGGATCCGGCTTTGCTCGCTGGCCCGCAAAAGCTGGAGCAAACACTGCACATAGAAATCTTGGCTTTCTGGCTCGAAGACTTCGGCAAAAGTAGCCACCAGCGCCCCATCCAAAAAGGCCAATTTTCGGGATCCCGGTTGAGATTTTTGAATGTATTCTACAAGTCTCTCGATTTCCATTTGAAAGCGGCGCATGTTAACCATTCGCTCTTTCGGTTCGCCGCTGCTGTCGGATCCCAGGTCCCTTGGAGTCAATACATCCACTTGGATGTCTTTTTCGTACAAGCCTGCTGCGCAGTGATAATTTTCATACCAGCCGATTTGCACCAGCGCCACCGGTATTGACAGATCTTTGCTGGGATAAATCTGGGATCCATCTACGGCAAAGGTGGGAATATTTTCAATGACCGACTTCGCCCAATCGCGGCTTTCTTCGTAATTCGCCCATTCCTGCTCAAAAGGGATCTTCCAATTGGAGTAGCGATCCCATTCTTCAGTGGGCAAAGCGCCTGGGAAAGGGAATGGAGCTGTTTTTTCGGCAATCTCTAGGCTCGACCACTTGCACAGGTTTTCCATGGCCTGCCTATAGCATTCTCTGCGCTCCGATAGCCGTTGATCAAAAGTGGCAAAGGCTTCCCGCTTTTGCTGCAAGACCGCCAGGATCCGGTCGGCTCTAAACACCATAGGCGGGATCCCTCCCTACCGACTTGGATCCGGAGTGCCTTTCCACCCGAATAACATTTTCTGTCATTTGCTCAAAGGTATCGTCGTGGCTGATGACAAATAGCTGCTCAAAAGATCGCAGGTTGGTGATGGCCTCTGCCAGCCGCTGTCGCCGTTGGGTATCCATATTGGTGGTGGGCTCATCGAAAAAGGCAATATTCAGTTGTCCCAACACCTTGAGTAAAGCCAAGCGCACTGCCAAGGCCGCCGACATTTGCTCTCCCCCGGAAAGGCTGGCAAACCGTCGTTTGGGGCTGCCGGCTTCTTGAACGCGGATCTCATAATCGGCTTCCCAGGTCAGGGTGACGTTGGGACGGTTGAGAATTTCTCGGAAGAGGTGATCGGCGGTATGGTTAATCTGCTGCAGGTAGTATTGGGTAACTTGGGGGCCGGCTTTTCTGTAGGTCTCTCGGCTGAATTTGATAAAGCGGTGCAGGCGTTCTCTCTCAGTTTTTTCGGCCTCGACTTGCTTTAAGCTGGCCTTGGCCTGTTCCAATTGCCGCAACTTTTCCTCAATTTTGCTCAGTTGAGGAGCTAGGCTCTCCAGGCGGGCTTGGGCTTCGGCTTTTTGAATTTCGGTGGCCTGCAGAAGGGATCGAAGGCGCTCATGCTCCTGCGGTTGATACAGAGCAGCCAAGGGATCCCGTGCTGCGCGAAGTTGGGAGAGTTGAGTTTGCAGTTGCTGCCGCTGGGCGTTTAGCTCGGCCAGTTCCTGTTCCCGTTGGGGAAGCAATTGGGCGATGGGTTCTGCCTGCAGATAGCGCTCGTGATCTAAACGGTATCGTTCGCGTTCTTCTTGCAGGGATTCCAGCTCTCGATCCAGATGCTCCGTTTGGCATAGGGCCTCCTCGATAGGGTTGAGTGCGGCCTGTAAATCCTGAAGCTGCTGCAGGCAGTCGGCCTGCATTTGTAAATACTGCTTTTCCTGTTTTAGCTCTGCTTTGAGCCGTTCGGCTTGACTTCTGGGATCCCCCAGAGATTTTAAGGTTTTGGCGGCTTTTTCAATTTGGGCTTGCAGGTCATCTTTGGATCCCTCTGTTTGTTCCCAGCGGTCGATCTGGGCTTGTTTTTCTTGCTTGGCTTTTTGGATTTGATCTAGGGCCAACTGGGCCGCTTGGAGTTCATCTTGCCGTCGGGGCAAACTTTGGGCAAGAGGCTGCATGCGGATAAAGGTCTCGTAGTTGTTGCGGTGCCGGCCTTGTTCTTCCCGCAAAGCTGCAATTCTTTCATCCAGATCTGAAAGCGGTTGCAGCTGCTCTTCTAGGGCTTGTATCTGCTGTTGGAGTTGCTGAACATGGGCCGCTATTTGTTGATATTCTTGCTCAACCCTAGACTTGCGGCTGAGATCTCTTTCCAAGCGCTGGATTTGCCCTCTGGGATCCCCCAGTTCTTGCAGCGCCTGGCCAATTTCCTGTTGTTGCCGAAGGAAGGTGGGCTCGGCCTCAAGATCCCAGTGAAGATCATCAATTCTGCTTTGTCGTTCGGCTTGCAACTGCAGCAGTTGCTGAATTTGGGCTTGTAAATCGGGTATTTGTGCGGTTAGGCCGAGCAAGGGTTGCAAAGTCCTGAGTTGTTTTTGGATGTTGGACAACTGCTGACGAAGTTGGGGCTCGGAAGTTTGGGGAGCCAGATCCTGCAAAATCTGATGGATGGACTGGAGCAACTGTTGGCTGAGTGCTGAAGATCGAGTGAGTACCTCTGGGATCCGCTGCCACAGAGATTGAAGTTGGGGATAGTTGTGTCGCTGCGCTTCCAATTCGTCCAGAAGTTGCCGGATGCTGTGATGGTGTTGAGCCAATTGATCCGAGCCCTGCTCAAAAAGGGCTTGTAGCTCCTGTTGAAATTGACGAGCTGCGGCAATGCGGCTGAGCTGAGTTTGCAATCGCTCCTGTTGAGTTTCGAGCGCAGGAATGGCGGCTACCCGCTCCAAATCCGCCTGCCGTTGTCTCAGTTGGAGCTGCAGTTGTTGCAATTGGACTTGGCCTTGTTCCTGCTCCGTTTCCCGTTGTTTGAGTTCAAGGCGCAGAGCCTGAAAGGAAGCCAACTTCTCGCCAAGTTGGGAGTGGCGCTGCTCCAGGGAGGCCTGCCGTTCACACAGGGGTTGCAGCTCAAGTTTTTCCGCCTCCATTTTTTGGAAGATCTGGAGTTGTTGCTGATATTCGGATCCCTGCAGCTCCAATCGATGCAGTTGATGTTGCAAAGTTTCCCGTTGAGCCAGTAAAGTTTGTCGGGTTCGCCGCAGCGCTTCCTGCTCTGCAATGAGGGTTTCCAACTGCAAATAACGGTTGTAGGTCAATTGATGCTGCCGACATATGGCCTGGGCCTGTTCAGCTTCTTGCACTCGGCTTTGTAGCAGTTGACAGCGCTCGGCGTGGGCTGTCCATTCTGCCTGGATCTGTTCCCATTCGCGGTGCAGGTGTAGCAACGTGTTGAGCTGTTGAGTCCAATAGGTCTGCTGACGCTCTAGCTCCTCTTGGGCCTGAATTTGCGGGGTTAGCTCCTCTAGCTCCTGCTTCCAGCGCTGCTGTTGGCTTAACTTTTCTTGAAGTCTTGCCAATTGGTTTTCGATATGCTGCTTTTGCGAGAGCAAAGCATCCCGCTGTTTCAGCCACTCCAAGCGTTGCTGTTGCTGTTTTTCCAGCTCCCGCAAGCGAGCTTCTGTGGCCAAAAAATGCTGAGATCCCTCCCAGTATTGCTGTTGCTGCGCTTGAGCTTGCCTGGCCTCTGCCCATAACTTTTCTGCCTGCTCAAGAGATACCTGAAGCAGGGATCCCTTTTGCTCCAGTTGGGCAATCTGGTGATCTAAAGTTTGGATTTGCTCAAGCCATTTCTCCAGTCGCTCGATCTCAAGCTTAACCTGATCCAGAGTGTGGATCGACTGACTCAAGCGCTCTTGCCAATAACTCAGTTCTTGTTGGATTTTCTGCCGCTCCGCTTGCAGCGGATCCCATTCCTGTAGCTGTTGATGGAGCAATTCAATTTGATGATGAATGGCCTGAATCTGCGCCTCGCTGTATTTTTCGACCGCCAACAGGTCTTTGGCCACCTGCTGGTACTCTTCCACCTTTAAGATGCGATCGAAAACTTCTTTGCGATCTCGACCGGTTTTGAGAAAGTCTGCCGTGAAAGTCCCTTGGGGCACCCCAATCGTTGTGGCAAAGAGCCGCGCCAGGTCGGTACCGGCAGGTACGCCCAAATGTTGCCTCAGCCACGGCAGCACATCGGACTTGCGCTCATACTCTAGGCGCTGCTTCAGCTGGGGATCAAAGAGACGATATCCCTGCATTACGCTGCGGCGGACATCGTAGGTGCGCTGATCCCATTGGGAGATAAATTGCACAGTCACCACTGCGTCGTTGGCCCCGGAGCGAATGATTTCTTCTTGGCTGTAGGGGCAGTAGTCGAACAAAACCCAGGCAATGGCTTCCAAAATGCTGGTCTTGCCCGCTCCGTTTTCTCCGCAAATGGCGTTAATACCTGGCTCAAACGTGAAGACGGCATCCTCATGAGATTTGAAGTTTTGTAAAGCGAGAGAGAGGATCCGCATAATCAGTCTTCTGCTCCCCATTCGCGACAGCGATGCGGAGCATCAAAAGCTCCCCTTAGGTGAGCATACACTTCAGATTCTCCTTGCCCATCCAAAACCTTTTCTTTAAGATCCAGAAGCAGCCGCGCTAGCTCTTCACTGCGTTTGCGGTAGTGGGCATGGCTGCTCAGCAGATCCCTGTAGATTTTCTCTTCGATTTGTAGCCTCTGCCCCTCTTCTTCCAAGGAAAGGGCAGCCGACCCGAGCTCTAAAGTATTGGCCTCAAAACGAAACAGAACCAGCAAGGCGCCGGTAAGCTGCTGAATTTGACACTGTAGGGCGCGGCTATCCAGCTCATGCTTGGCGAACCCCACCTGTCCCACCAGCCGCAACTCCACCATCGGCTCCATCTCACTTTCCTGAAAACGGGATCCCTTGGCCAAGGCAATGGCTGCTGCGGCAATCTGTTCGGGGGTTTCTCTGCCCTTGGCCTCCAGATAGAGCCGGCGGCGGGGCCGCTGATGGTAATCCTGCACCAACTCCGCTTGGGGTGGGCCATCTCCCCAGTGGACGCGATAGGCCCCCCGTTGGAAGTCCCATTCGGCAGTGCTGTTGGCCTCCAGGGATCCCGGGTTGAAGATCCACCCCCCCTCGGAATAGCTTTTGTGAATGTGTCCCAAGGCCAGGTAGCCCACCCCTGCCTCCCGCAGGGGCAGCAGATCTTTGTAGCGCAGAGCGCCTTGGTAACGGGCAATTTGGCCCTCTAGACCGTGGTGGAACATCAACACCACCCGTTCTGGGCCGGGGGGCAACCGTCGAATGGCCGCCGCCAACTGCTCAATCGACCGAGGGGCTGCCGATCCGTACCACTGGGATCCAATCACCCGCACCCCACAGGGCAGGTCTAGGTAGCCCCCTCGCCCACCCGCCCAGGGACGCAACTCCAGGCCCTCTTCCCCTGCTTCCGGCTCCAGCAGGATCAACTCCCCGTGATCGGCTAAGTACCTCAGCCAACTGGTTTTCACGCCATAGGGACGGTTGTCGTGGTTGCCCTCGATGGCCAACACCGGAATCCCGGCCTGCTGCAGCTCCCGCAAGACGATCTGGGCTTGGTTGAGAACGCCGGGCTGAATCTGCCGATGCTCGAACAGATCTCCGGCGATGAGCACAAAGTCCACCGGATCCTGAATGGCATAGCGCCGGACAACATCCCGAAAAGCCAAAAAGAAGTCCTTGCTCCGCTCCGGGCTGTCGTAGCGGTCATAGCCCAGATGCACATCGGCCAGGTGTAAAAATGTGCAGGTTGAGCAGGCCATCCCCAGAGCACCTCGGCAAATTGTCCACAGTTTAGCAAACCCATCTTGTTCCCTACCCAAGATATAGGGATCCCTTCCTCTCAATCATCGGGTTCGCCCCGGCTATCTCCACTAGGGGTAGGTGCCGGCTGAGGATCTGAAATGGGCAGCTGCCCTGCCATCCAGAACGGCGAGAGTTCCCTAAGTGGAATTGATCAAATCCGCAATATTGTGCTTCATCTTGTTGCAAATGTTATCGAGGGGCAGATCATTGGGATCCCGGCCAAAGGGATTTTCAATTTCGATGCCGATCTCTTCAACGCCAAACAACATAAAGCTCAGCCATCCCACAATGGGGCCGGTCATCCAACCCAAACCCTCCACCATTTGAAACGGTAAAGACAAACAGTAAAGCAACAGCAACTGCTTCAAGTGCAGGGCATAAGCCATCGGCATTGGGGTCATGAGAATGCGCTCACAGGCCCCCAGCGCATCCACCATGCTGTTGAGCCGCTCCACCATGATCGTGAGCTGGTAGACCTCAACGCAGCCCTTTTGGTATTGGCGCTGCAGATAATCTCCAATCCAAAAGGCAATTTGCAAGGGGGGGTGTTTGAGGCTTTGGAGACGTTGCAACTGCTCCGGGCTGAGGAGGGGCTGAATCTCATCCAGCAGAGGTTCCTGGCGCAAGTGCTGTTTCATGGCCATGGCAAAGGCGGGCAACAGATATAGAGTTTGGATCTTCTCTTCCCGGTCGCCGGGCTGCTTTTCTTCAATGGCTACCCAAATCAAGCGGGCCAAGTTGCGCACGTCATTCACCACGGCTCCCCAAGCTTTCCGCCCCTCCCAAAACCGTTCGTAGGCGGTGTTTGTCCGAAACACCAGCATCAAACCCAAAACGATGTTGGGCACAAATGCCACCAAGGACGACAGCGCCAGGGGCAGCCCCAACTTATACAGAACCGAAACCAGCACCCCGGCCA
This sequence comes from Thermostichus sp. MS-CIW-36, assembly GCF_054059035.1. Taxonomy (NCBI): domain Bacteria; kingdom Bacillati; phylum Cyanobacteriota; class Cyanophyceae; order Thermostichales; family Thermostichaceae; genus Thermostichus; species Thermostichus sp. MS-CIW-36. Next base: position 6,878 of record NZ_JBSSBR010000038.1, on the reverse strand, counting down.
AGCCGCAGATAAAGGCGCGGGGAAGCACTGCCGGTACAACCGATCCTTGCAACTGCAGGGCCAGTCGAAACCAACGCAGCCCCTCTCCTGCAAGATACTTGCGAAGAACCATAGTGCAGCGTCGGCAAGCTTGCCCTCTGATCCTACAGCCACTCCTACAGCCACGGCCTGCCGCCCTAGAGGGGATCCCTTGCCCGCCTATCCTGAAAAGCGACGAGGGTAGCCTGTTAGAGATTTTTCAGTTCGAGATTCTGTAAATGTCAAGCAATGCCCAGGCAAACTTCACGAACAACTTCCAGAACCCCAAGTTACTGTGGTAGACTCTCCGCCAGGCAACGAATTCAACGCTGTTCTGCGACGCCCCAACATGGCTGGAGTCCTCAAGCTCGACATTCAGGAATCGGCTGAAGAGCTCAAATCCCTACTAAGCAAGCAGTCTACACCGACCGGGAAGGAGCGGGTTCAAGCTCTCTACCTGCTCAAGATTGGGAAAGTCAAGACGATGACAGGCTTGGCTGAAATTCTGGGGCGGGACATCTCAACGATTTTTCGATGGTTTCAACGCTACAAGGCCAGGGGGCTAGAGGGCATGTTGACGGTGCCCCGCAACCAAGGGCGCAAACCCCTCATCCCCAAGCCGGTTTTGGAAATCCTCAAGCAGGAGCTGCATCAGCCTGGCCGATTCCGTACCTACAGCGACATTCGCGAATGGCTGCGGGAAACCCACGGTGTGGATGCTTCCTACAAAGTTGTGCATGAAACTGTTCGCTACCGTCTCAAGGTGCGCTTGCGGGGATCCCATGCTAAGCGGCGCAAAAGCGGGGGACAAACTCCCCAGCCATCCCCCCATCTCTCTTGATCTCTTGATCAGGGCTGGGCAGCAGGGATCCAAAAACTGCTCTGCAGCAGAGGCGGGCCTGTGGGGGATTCGCTCCCTCCTGCCGGTTCGAGGGTGATGAGGAGGCGGGTCGGCTGCTCAGAATGGAGGGGTTGACTGAGCCATTGCAGGGATCCTTCCCCGTTGACGGCAAAGGTGCCGGCGCTTTCCAGCAGTCGTCCCCCTCCCTGGATCTCCGACTCCAGCCACAGTTGATAGGTGCTCCCTGGGGGGGCAGGGGCCATCTCCGAGGCCAAGAGCAGCACCTGCTTGGCATGGGGTGACCAGAGGGCTTGCACCAACAGGGGAGTGCTGAAGCTGGGATCCCGCAGCAGGGTTCGCTGCACTTGCGGCTGTCGTTGCCACTCTTGATAGAGCCGTTGAAGCGCCGCTGACTCTCCCTCGATGGGGGATCCCCACTGCCAGCGCAGCCGCCAGTAGGCCGCTGTTATGGCTACCGCGTAGATCCCCAGCACTGCCAGGCTGCCCCAGAGAAGACGTTGCGGCCACAGGGGAGCCGAAGTTTGAATGGAGAGGGGGGCAGGTAGCCAAGCCCAACGCCGCAGCCGTTCCCTAGCCTGAAAGGCTGTCAACTCGTAGAGCCACAGAGCCACTGAGCGATCCCGCTGCAGGTCAAAGGCATCGGCGTGTTTCCAGCAAAACTCAAACACCTGCCGCACCACCTCTTCTGCCTGGTGAGGTTGCTTGAGAATGGCCAAGGCAATATCCAGCAGGCGCTTCCGATAGCGATCCTTGAGCAAGAAGTGGCTGCGGCGATCCCGCAGTTGGATCTGGCGCATCAACTCGAAATCGGTCAGCTCAGCCATACCACCTCTGGGGCATCCGATGGGCCCATCCAGGCTGATCCTGGCTCAGCCGGTAGCACTAGGCTGGGGAACTTTCCAGAACTATACACTAGCCCTGGAGCCGGCTCCCTTGCGAGCTGACTTTACTTCTGATCGAAGCTGGCTTGGATCCCCCCTCTCAACAGTTCCGGCAGCAGGCCCCTTGCAGGAGTTGGGATCCCACCGACTTCCGAAGGAGACAACTGGAATGGACAGCAGCTAACTAAGGTAAAAGACCGCTTTTCCAGATTGAGAGCAGCCCTCCAGCGTCAGGCCAGTAAGAGCACCCGCAGTTGCAGGCGGCGATGCCGTCAACTGCTGCAACGGCTGTCTGGCAGGGAGAGAGGCTTTCAAGCTTGGGTTAACCACAACATCTCTAAGAGCATCGTTAAAACAGCTCAATCTCTTTCTGCCCGCATTGCGATTGAAGACTTGAGCGGCATTCGAGAAGGCACCAACCAGCACCCCCGCAGTCGTGAGGAGCGGCGTAGGTGGAATAGTTGGGGGTTCTACCAACTGCGGCGGTTTATCGAATACAAGGCTGTGGGGGCGGGTAGTTTACGCGGCATCCTTCTCCACCACCTTCTCCGCCTTTTCTGCGCCGGCAGGCTCGTCATCGCTGCTGGGGTTGTTCATCTCTTGTTTGAAACTCCGCAACGCTTTGCCAAAGGCGCTGCCCAACTCCGGTAGCTTCTTGGGGCCAAACACGACCACCGCGATCACCCCAATCACGGCCAGCTCTGGCAGGCCCATGCCAAAGATGCTCACGGCCAGGATAGGTTCGCTCGGCAGCAGAATAGTCATAAGTCCCCAAAACCTGAAAAGTAGAACAGACGGATCAACCCAGATTCTAAGGGGTCAATCCGTCCCACTCTAACAAGTTCTTCTCCCATGCAGAAAGGGTGTGGAAAGGGATCCCCTTCTCCCAGCCTACCCCCGGCCTACTCAAGACATAGGATGGTGCTATCCCTTGCCCGATGTTTTTGTTCAGAACAAGCCATGCCTGTCCCCTACGATATTGTGGTCATCGGCGCCGGTGCAGCGGGTTTGGTGGTGGCCAGCGCTGCTGCCCAACTGAAGGCCAAGGTGCTGCTGGTGGAAGGAAGCGACCGCCTGGGCGGAGATTGCCTCTGGTATGGCTGTGTGCCCAGCAAAGCCCTTCTTCACGTGGCCCATACCGTCCATCGGATGCGCCAGGCCATGGCTGCCGGTTGGGTGACTCTCCCTGGCCCAGCAGGGATCTCGGTGGATTACCTCAAGGTGTACGAACACATTCGCTCTGCCCAGAGCTACATCGCCAACCACGCCGATTCGCCAGATCGCTTCCGCCAACTGGGGGTGGAACTGGTGTTTGCCAAGGGCCACTTTGTGGATGGGCGCACCTTTGAGGTGGCAGGAAGGCAGGTACAGGCGCGGGCTTTTGTCATCGCCACCGGATCCCGTCCTTGGGTTCCCCCCTTGCCAGGCTTGGCCGAGGCGGGCTATCTGACCAACGAATCGATCTTTGACTTGACCCGCTTGCCCAAATCGGTGGCGGTGATAGGGGCGGGGCCGGTAGGCTGCGAGTTGAGCCAAGCTCTGGCCCGTCTGGGATCCGAGGTGACCCTCATTGCCAGCCGCGAGCGCATCTTGCCCAAGGAGGATCCCGAAGCCGCCCAGGTGGTGCAGCAACAGTTGACCCAAGATGGGATCCGCATCCTCACCCGGGTACGCGCCACAGCAGTTGGCCAAGAGCAAGGGGCAAAGCTGCTTTCCCTAAAGGCCAATTCCGGGGCAGGCACCGCCGCTACAGGTGATCAAGTGATCCGTGCAGAAGAGATTTTGGTGGCCGCCGGTCGGATCCCGAACGTGGAAGGGCTGGGTCTAGAAGCCGCCGGCGTGCAGTACACCCCCCAAGGGATCCAGGTAAATGCCAAGCTGCAAACCCGCAATCCCCGCATCTACGCCTGTGGGGATGTCATCGGCGGGCCGCAATTTACCCATGTGGCGGCCTACGAAGCGGCAGTGGCCTTGGTCAATGCCCTGTTTTTCCCCCTCAGCCAAGCGCGTTATCGCGTCATTCCTTGGGCCATCTTCACCGAGCCGGAGCTGGCCCGTGTGGGCCTCACCGAAAGCGAAGCCCGGCAGCAATACGGCAAGGATGTGGTGGTGCTCAAACAGGAGTTTGCCGATGTGGATCGGGCCCAGGCAGAAGCCGCCCCCCTGGGCTTTGCCAAGTTGATCTGTCGGCGCAACGGCCAGATTTTGGGGGCGCACCTGGTGGGATCCCAGGCGGGAGAGCTGATTCACGAGGTGGTTTTGGCCATGAGCCGGCGGCTGCCCGTCTCTGCCCTGACCGGGATCCACATCTACCCCACCCGCTCGGAGGTGAATGCCAAGGCGGCCCTGCAGCACCGCAAGCAACAATTGGCCGCCAACCCCCGCCTGCAGAACTTCTTGCAGGGATTCTTTGCCTGGAGGCGGGCCTGGAGCTGACAGCGCAAACTGGGGGTCAGCCATCGCTAGACTAGAATGGTCATTTACTGAGGGTTCCCGATGGGCTTTCTCCTGTCTGCCGAACAAGTGGGTCAGTTTGTTTCCAACCAATGGCAGGATCCCTATGCCGTTTTGGGCCCCCAGCAGATAGAAGAGGCCGGGAAATCCTTTGGGTTGGTGCGCGCCCTTGTGCCCAATGCTCGGCAGGTTTGGCTGGTGGAACGCGCCACTGGACAGGCTTACCCGATGCAGCCGCTGCACCCGGAAACGCTATTCGAGCTGCGCTTTGAGCCGGGAACCCCTCTGCCGGACTATTTTTTGCGGGCCCAACGGGTCTGGGATCCCCAAGGGGAACACTTGGAAGAATGGGAGGATCCCTACCGCTTTCCCTTGGAGAAGGTCAACCACATTGGCGAGCTGGATCGCTACTTGTTCAACGAGGGGAATCACCACCGCATCTACGACAAGCTGGGCGCCCATCTCATCACGGTGGACGGGGTGAAGGGGGTGCATTTCGCCGTCTGGGCTCCCAACGCCCGCAACGTCAGCGTTATCGGCGATTTTAACCACTGGGACGGGCGCCAACACCAGATGAAGCGGCTGGGCGAAAGCGGGATCTGGGCGGTGTTCATCCCCGGCGTAGGGCCAGGCGCCATCTACAAGTACGAGGTGAAAACTTCCTGGGGGGATATCTACGAAAAATCGGATCCCTATGGCTTTCAACAGGAGGTGCGCCCCAAAACCGGCTCCATCGTAGCCGACCTCAACACCTACACCTGGCACGACCAAGCCTGGCTGGAAAAACGCGCCGCCACCGATCCCCTGCGCTCGCCGATTTCGGTTTACGAGGTGCATCTGGGATCCTGGATGCACGCCTCGGCTGAAGATCCACCTGCCGAAGGGCAAAGTGTGCTGGTGGACCAAAAGCCCAATACTCGCTTCCTCACCTACCGCGAGCTGGCGGACAAGCTAATCCCCTATGTGAAGGAGCTGGGCTTCACCCACATCGAGCTGTTGCCGGTGGCAGAACACCCCTTTGATGGCTCTTGGGGCTATCAGGTGATCGGCTACTATGCCGTGACATCCCGCTATGGATCCCCGCAAGACTTTATGTATTTTGTCGATCGGGCTCACCAGGCCGGGATCGGCGTGATTGTCGATTGGGTGCCTGGGCATTTCCCCAAAGATGGGCATGGGCTGGCTTTTTTCGACGGTACTCACCTGTACGAGTACGCCGACCCTCGCAAAGGCGAGCACAAAGGTTGGGGCACTTTGGTCTTTAATTATGGCCGCAACGAGGTGCGCAATTATCTGGTGGCCAATGCCCTTTTTTGGTTCGAGAAATACCACATCGACGGGATCCGGGTGGACGCGGTGGCCTCGATGCTTTATCTGGATTATGACCGCAAAGAGTGGATCCCCAATCCCTACGGCGGGCGGGAACACCTCGAAGCCATCGACTTTTTCCGGCAGCTCAATACCCTCATTTTCAAATACAACCCCGGTGCGCTTTCCATTGCCGAAGAATCTACTGCTTGGCCGATGGTAACTTGGCCAACCCATGTGGGTGGGCTGGGCTTCAACTTGAAGTGGAACATGGGTTGGATGCACGACATGTTGGATTATTTCCACATGGATCCCTGGTTCCGCCAGTTCCATCCCCATTTGGTTACCTTCAGCCTCATGTATGCCTTCAGCGAAAATTACATGCTGGCCTTTTCTCATGATGAGGTGGTGCATGGCAAGAGCCACATGTTGGGCAAAATGCCGGGGGATCATTGGCATAAGTTCGCCAGCCTGCGGGCTTTATACGGCTACATGTTCACCCACCCTGGCAAGAAAACCTTGTTCATGAGCATGGAGTTTGGCCAGTGGAATGAGTGGAATGTTTGGGCAGATCTGGACTGGGAGCTGCTGCAGTATGAACCCCACGCCAAGTTGCGCCACTATGTGGCCAGCCTGAATCACCTGTTGCGCTCTGAGCCTGCCCTGTATACCCAAGACACCAAGCCAGAAGGGTTCCGCTGGATCGACTGCAGCGATCATCGCGGCATCGTTTCCTTCATCCGCTATGGGGAGGATCCCAGGGAGTGGGTGGTGGTGGTTTGTAACTTCACGCCGGTGGTCTGGCCCCATTACCGCATCGGAGTGCCGGAGCGAGGCTTTTATCGAGAGCTGCTCAACAGCGACGCTGTGGAGTTTTGGGGCAGCGGGGTAGGCAATTTGGGGGGCAAGTGGACAGACGACTGGGCCTACCACAACTTGCCCTACTCCCTCGAGCTCTGCCTGCCGCAACTTTCTACCTTGGTGCTGAAATGGCAGCCGCCGCAGCCGGTCGAGTCCCAGAATTGACACCCTGCTGGCTTCCTTCCGCCGCACTGGGAGGACGGGTCTGGAGACTTCGTTTTTTGGCCATTTGTAGTCCTTTCAAGCTGGATTGAGACAATCCCCAAGCGCTCCATACCGCTTCCGAGATCACCCCCAGTCCTCTTCCCAGAGGGAGAGGGGAGTTGGGAAGCAATGGGATGGAAATGTTTCATTTCGTTTCATTCTTATTTAAAATGACTGTGGGCGTGGGTGCAGTGTTCTAGGTTGTGTTGATCTTTCATTTGAGCCAAAAGAGAGCACTGACGAGATAGAGAAAACTCAAGAAGTTCCTGGCCAATTTGTCAAAACGAGAA